>JAWOLO010000136.1:0-4420 GCA_033853375.1 Terriglobia bacterium | reverse complement strand
CTGTTTCATCGCCGAGCGCAGGCTTGGGAAGTGCGCTCAGAACGTCCGCGCGCGAGTAGGTCTTGCCTTCGGCATCGGTCCAGGTAAAACCCGCGTCGAGGAACTTGCCGACAGCGCCGCTGTCACCTTTGGCAGCGGCTTGGACGAACTCGCGGTCCGCCTGGAGAACCGAAGGCTCCTCGGCTAGGACTGCTCCGCGCCTGGCAGGTAGGGCGAGCAAGAAACTCACACACAAAATGCATATCGCTTGTTTGGCGAGCACACTCGTAACGGAACGTCTCATGACTGCAGTCCTCCCTGGACCCTCTCTGACTCAGATCAAGCCGAAAAAAGGGCCGTAGGAGTGTTCGGCCCTTTCCCCGGTTGCTGTCTTCAGGCAGTGGAAAGCCTAAAAGATAAATTTCAAGCCCAACTGGATGGCACGGTTGCTGCCGGAACCAAGCACGGGATTGACCGCAGCGTTGTCCGGGGTGGCGCAGCCGCAACCGAACTGACCGATCGCGGATGGATCCGCGAACGCCCCTTGGCCGTAGCCGTCGGTGGCACCCCAGGGATTGGCGAAATTGGGATGGTTGAAGACGTTGAACGTCTCGGCACGGAACTGCGCCTTGAAGCGCTCCCCAAACTTGAAGTTCTTGCTGACCGACAGGTCAACGTTGTGGAAACCGGTATCACGGAAGATGTTGCGGCCCATGGTGCCAAAAGTTCCCAACACCGGGGGAACCATCACGGACTTGCCATTGAAGCTGACATAGCATCCCCCGGTTGCCAGAGTGCCCGGGTCAGGAGCCTTGGAAGTGCAAAGGTTCCAAAAGGCCGTGGATTGTGTTGCGGGCATGTTCACGGTTCCCGCAGGCGTCGCATAAGTGCAGCCTCCATCGCCCGGGCCAGTGCAGTAGGGAAGGGAGTTCTGTCCTCCCGACTTAAAATCGGCGGGATTGCCAAAGAAATCCCAGCGGTCAGTGGCTTCACCCGTTCCGCTGAAATTGTTCGACTGATCGTTGACATTCCAGGACATCCCGCTCTGCATGGTGATGATGCTATTGAGTTGCCAGCCTTCGAGGAGTTGGCTCCTGGTCTTGTGTTCGGGAAGAGTATAGGTCACGGAAAAGGTAAAGCGGTGACGAACGTCCGTATCGCTGCTGCCGTGCTCCAAGGATGGGTTCTTGCTGTCTTGCGGGAGGAACGCCACCCAGTTAGAAGACGCATCATCCAAGGCATGAGCGTAAGTATAGCCAGCGACGAAATCAAGACCATGATAGTTGCGAGCGGTTATAGTGGTCTGCAAACCGTTGTAAGTCGACCCATAAAGATTCGAGAGATGGTTGATGAAGCCGAGGTAGGGGTACTGCGTAGCAAAAGGCAACACAGGAGCTCCCGCTGTCGGAGCAGGTTGATTCAAGTCAGTCACGCCAAGAAGTTTTGTTCCATGGTTGCCAACGTAGGTGACATCAAGAGAGAGCTTGCCGGAGAAAGCATGTTGGACACCCAGTGTCCAGTTTGCGACGTAGGGGGTGCGGAAATTGCGATCCATCGAGAAAGTGTCGCATGGCCCCGCAACGATGCCATTGGCGTCGGGCGTTGAGCCATCGCCACACTCGGGGATTGTTCCGACAACGCTAGGCGGATAGATCGCGGTGGATTGATCCTGCCATGTCAAGTTCGATCCCGGGATGGTGACACCTGTAGAAGTGATGCTTCCGATGCCGGGGCAGCCGGTCGGGCCAGCGCATTGGGTGCCATAAAAGAGCGTAGCGCCAGTTGGGACGGTACCCAAACCTAAGGTAACGGTGTTTTGAGTGTTTTGCTGGGAGAGGAACGCGTTCATAGAAAGAAGGCTGTAAACGATGCTGCCTCCTGCACGTATAACGGTGGTGCCCTTTCCAGTCACGTCCCAAGCCACACCCAGCCGCGGGGAGAAGTTCCTGTGGTCGGGCTTGTAGATGGAACTGATGTTCTTGCCCACCTGTTCAAAACCGACCAAGGGGTCAAAGTTTCCGAACAAGTTGTTGGCCTCTGTAGGGACAGCCTGGAATTCGTAGCGGAGGCCGAGATTCAAAGTAACCCTTCTCGTGATGCGCCAGTCGTCCTGAACGTAGCCAGCATAAAGCCACTGCGAGATGTTTCGGGTGGGATTGCCGGCCAGGAAAGTGGTGTTCCCTGGTATGCCAGCAAGAAAATTTTCCAAGTTAGCGAATCTGATACGGCCTCGTCCGGCCCGGAAGGTGGCCTGATGGACCAAATCTCTGCGGAGCTCGCCGCCGAATTTGAAAGCATGTTTGCCACGCAGATAAGAAATCTGATCAATAAAGTCATAGACTTTGTCGGGCCCGACAATCTTTGGAAAATTGTGGAAGGCGCCCAGTTGCGAAAAGGGATTCATTCTGATGTCAGGTATTCCACGCAAAAGGGGATTGGTGAGGCCGGTGTTGATTTTGTAAGGGAAACCGATGTCGTCGGGCAGGATCTGGAGAACGTAATGCGTGAAACCTCCACGAAACTCGTTGGCCCACGTGGAACTAGGTGTCCAGGCCCAGTGACCGGAGACGTCCTGCGCCCGGGAATGAACCTTGGTACGGAATTGCGGTAGAAGTTCGAAGAAGTCCATACCCACGATAGTGTCGTTGCCAAAAAAGTAGGAGCCGCTCAAGGCATTGTGATCACTGATGTGGTAGTCCACTTTTCCCAAAGCATTCTTGGAGCTGTTGACGTTGGGATAGTTAAGCGGTACGAACGTCCCCTGCGCGGTGTTAGGCGCGTTGGCAGGAGTGTAGAATCCCAGCAAATAGCCGCTTAGTGGATTTACTGTGAAGCTGGAATTTTGGGCGACTAAGTCAGCGGTAGCGTCCGGAATGCTGATGGTGCAATCGCCCGTGGTAAGCACCTTGCACCCGCTGCCGCCGCCCCCTGCTATGGAAGCGGTTGTTGGAACGTGTCCCGGGAGGGAGTTCCCCACGGTATACATCTGGCCCTCATACGAGCCGAAATAGAAGAGCTTGTCTCGGACAATGCGACCACCCATGCTGCCTCCGTACTGCTCCAACTCGACGGGTGTCTTGGGAGTGCCAACGGGATTGAAGTAGTTGCGGGCGTCGAAGGAATCCGAACGACCGAAGCCGTAGGCAGAGCCGTGAATCTCGTTCGTTCCTGACTTAATGGCCACACTGGTGATAGCGCCCGGCTTCCATCCGAATTCGGCTTTGGGATTCACTTGCGTGTTGAACTCCTGGATGGCGTCGATCGGCAAAATCGTGGCGGCATCGCCAATGACGGCGGCGGCGTTCGTCACGCTGAGGCCCATGAAGGCTTCGTCATTGGTAATGCCGTCGACGATATAGCTGGTGTCCTCGGGGCGAATGCCATTAGTAACCTGAGTCCACGGGCCGCCGCCCGGGTTGACAGCGGTACCGGGACGCAAGGAGATCAGGTTTTGGTAATTGCGGCCATTCAACGGGAGGTCGTTGATGATCACGTTGCTGATGGTTCCGCCCAAGGTGGTGGAGGTCGTGTCCACCATGGGTACTTCTTCGGTGATGGTGATTGTCTCCGTCGCAGAGCCGGGTTGCAGCACGGCGTCCACGCGCACGTCCTTGCCGACTTCCAACAAAATATTCCTGCGCTCGAAAGTCTTGAATCCTTTGAATTCGGCGCGAACGGTGTAAGTGCCCGGCAAAAGATTGATCGCCATGTAGGCGCCATCCGAGTCGGTAGTCAGCGTCTGCGAGACACCTCTGGCCACGTCCGTAATCATCACCTTGGCGCCAGCAACATAGCCGCCGGATTGATCGGTGACTACCCCCAAGATGCGGCCGGTACTTCCCTGAGGATATGCAGCGGTACTGACAAGGGCGAAAACAAGGAGCGCAGTGACGAGTAAGACAAGCCTGGAAAGCCGTGAGCTCACAGGCATAGTGTTCCGGAGACTCTTGGACAGCATGAGGACCTCCCCCCACGAAGCGAAATAGGTATAGACGCTGTACCACCATACGAGAATGATTGTCAAGCGAATCATTGATTTTATGCAGAAAAAAGGCGGATGGAGGAACTGCGACCGCATTATTGGTCTATTGGTATGACCATTTAGCCCGAAGAACTCAAGCTCTGGGACTGTGACCTCAGGCTAATCCTGTGCCGTGTAAATCCAAATCTCAGCCCCGTGATCCGCCCGCGCGGGGACCGCCAGAAAGAAGCGGTCGAAACCCTTCCTGCCCTTGCCGAAATAGCCTGCCGTGCGAGCACCAAGCGTCGAGGGCACTTTAGCCAGGAGCCGGTAGTGATCGGCATCGGTCTGCTTAAACACGCTGATGAACCCTTCTCCGCCTGGGACGTAGATCCGCTTCCGGCCAGCGTCGTAGTAGGTGTCGTCAGCGTCCTGAACGCAGGGAAGTGTGGCAATCGCTTGGCCGTTGTTTGTATCAAA
>JAWOLO010000135.1:0-8519 GCA_033853375.1 Terriglobia bacterium | reverse complement strand
CAGTTCTCTCGCCCTCTTCGAGCCCGCCATACTGCCCGTCGTAATAGTGCAATCCGCAGAACTCAAGCCCGGCTTCTCTCACGGTCCGCACAAGTCTTAGAACTTCGTTTTTATGGTTCTGCTCGATGCCCGTGCGATTCATGCCGGGATTAATGTCCAGAAACACACCGATTGTGCTGCCTCGCCATTGCCGTACTTGTTCTTCATTTTCGGCCAATACGGAAATGTGCACGTCAGGAAACTCATTCGCAATTTGGTGCACGCGCCGCGCGTTTGCGCCCACGGCCGGATAAGCAAACAGTGCGTCTCGCGCACCACTTCGGCATGCGACCAGGAGCTCGAGTGTCGTCGCGCACTTGAAGTTCCGTATGCCGCGCTCGATCAGCATGCGCAACGTGTAATCCAGCTTTGCCGTCTTGATGTGCACGCGCCAGCGATTTGCGTCGCCATCCAGCAGTTGCAGGGTCCGCGCGATGTTGGACGCAACCATTTCCGGATAAACAACGAGCGCGGGTGTAAGCACGTCTTCGGCGCCCGATACGCGGTACCGCTCGTCCCAGGGAAACTCACTCAACATGGATTTTTGCGCTGTCATCTTGGCTTCGATGATAACGCAAAGCGGGTCAATTCAAACGCCGCCCGCTCCAAATCGAAAAGCCAGATGGAGCTCTTTGAGACAGTACGAAATGGAGTCTCTGAAAATCCGAGGATCTATTCGATAAATAAACTGCGGTCATAGGCTGTCCCGCCAGCCACCCCTCCTTGGCCGTTCAGGAGGTCTAGCAGGGGGAGGGAATCATGAATGCCGTCATGAGAAAGCTCGCTTCCGGCCAGCCGGGCGCCGCCCCTTCTGCACTCAACCGCGCTCTCTTTGGCAGATCTTCGCGCGATGCCGGTACTTATTTGCGCACGTCAACGTATTTCCAAGCCCGGTCTCAGTACCATATAGATATGAATATCGGCCAGGCACCGGCGGAGGTCAGCCGCCATAAGTGCCTTATCTATGATGGACATCCGGCTGACCAGCTACCCGTTGTGATCCCCCTTCTCATGGACGGGCTGCAAGAAAACTGGCGCTGCCTTTACCTCGGTAGCCCGGATGTGGTGCGCATGGTTAGTGATGCGCTGAGCGCGCGCGGCGTGAATATCGCCCGCGAGATCGAGCGCGGCGCGCTTCTCTTCTCCTCGGACAGAGGATACCTGGACAATGGAGGCTTCGATCCGCGTGCCATGGTGGATCATCTGTGCGAGCTCATCGACGACGCAGTTCAGGATGGCTTCCGGGGGCTGTGCGCCACCGGGGACATAAAGTGGGAACTTGGTCATGACAGCAATTTTGACCGGCTGCTCGAATACGAAGCTCTGCTCGATCAGGTGTTTCGTGATAAGCCTTTGCGCGGCATATGCCAGTACCATCGCGACGTCCTGCCGGCGCCAGCCCTCCGCCAGGCTCTGATCACCCATCAAAGTCTCTACATCGGCGGCGCGTTTAATCGCGACAACCTGTTTTACATCCCTCCCGAGCTGCTCCTGGATTCCCGTGACAACGAGGATTCCAGCAGTTCCAAGCAGGGTGAGTGGATGTGCCAACAAATCCTCCGCGTTCTGAATGCCGAGGAGGCGCGAGACAAGGCGTTGAGCGCGCTGAAGGAGAGCGAGGCCCAGCAGCGCCGACTGGCCGAGCAATTAGCGGAAATGAATCGCGATCTAGAACGCCGCGTCGCCGAACGTACCTCCGAATTGCAACTCACGAATCAGCATCTCGAAGCCTTCTCTTATTCCGTGTCGCACGATCTCCGCTCGCCTCTGGGAGCCATCATCGGTTCCTGCGAGCTTTTGGAGCACCAGTGCGGAAAATCTTTGAGCGAGCAAGCCCGAAAGCACCTGGAGCGCGTGGGTTCGAGCGCCTGGCGCATGCGCGACCTCATCGAAGGCCTGCTGACCCTCGCTCGTGTCGCCAGAGCAGACCTCGAGCGTGCACCCATTGATCTCACCGCGCTGGCGGGAGAGGTCGCCCAGGAAATTCGCGACGCGGAGCCGCGACGATCGGCCGAATTCGTGATTCAAAGTGGCATGCGCGCGACCGGGGATGGCGTTCTGTTGCGCGCCGCGCTTGCCAATCTGCTGGGGAATGCTTGGAAATTTACTTCTAAGCGTGCTGATGCCCGAATTGAGCTTGGTGCAACGAAGGGCGAGCGCAGGGAGATCATTTTCTTTGTGAAGGACAACGGCGCAGGATTCGAAATGAAGTCCGCCGACAAACTTTTCAGTGCCTTCCAAAGGCTCCACAAACAGGACGATTTCCCGGGGACTGGCGTCGGTTTGGCTACCGTCCAGCGCATTATCGCCAAACACGGCGGCCGCGTTTGGGCGGAGGGCGTTCCGGGCCAGGGTGCCACTTTCTTCTTTACCATCCCCAACGCGGGCTCGTAATGACCGTCCTTACGGTTTTGTGCGGACAGTGAATTTCCATTTTTCATCTTCCAATGTCGAGATTTTGCACAGGCGTGCACAGGTTTCCACAGGAAAGCTTGCAGATTCCTCTTGCCAAGAAAAACGGCTAGGTTTACCGTCCCACACAGATTGAGCCGGGAAGCCTCAAAAACTTAACGGCACAATTGAAAGAGGGCGCAGCGGTCGCAAGGCCGTTGCGCCCTCAATGTTTTTGGAATCTACTTCCCTCTCGCCTGGCTTGCGGCTCAGCGCCGGAGCGCAACTTGCGGCAGTCCTGTCGTAAGATACCGGCATGAATAAGACGCAATTGTTCTTTCGGAACAAATCCGTGCTTGTTACTGGAGCCTCTTCTGGGATCGGCGAGGAGCTAGCTTGGCAATTGGGCCAGGCCGGAGCGAAGCTGACTCTGGCAGCCCGACGAAAGGAAATGCTCGAAAACCTGGCACAGAAAATTGCGGCCACGGGCAAGCAAAAGCCGTTGGTGGTGCAATGCGACGTCGCGCAAGACGGGGATTTGCAAAAGGCCGTGGCCGAGACGGTGAGCCAGTGGGGAAAACTTGATGTGGCCATTGCCAACGCCGGCTTCGGCGTGGTTGGTCCCTTGAAGAAACTCTCGCTGGAGGATTACCGCAGGCAATTCGAGACCAACATTTTTGGCGTGCTGCGCACGATCTACGCAGTGCTTCCCGAAATCGAGAAAAATAGAGGCAGCATCGCCATCGTTGGGAGCGTTTCGGGATGGACTGCCTCGGCGGGAGCTTCGCCGTACGCCATGAGCAAGTTTGCCGTGCGCGCGCTGGCCAATTCGATTACGCCGGAGCTGCGGTTGTCCGGAGTGAAGGTTACGCTGATCAGCCCGGGTTTTGTGGCCAGCAATATCCGCCGCGTGGACAATCAGGGCAAGTTCCATGAAGACGCCAAAGAGCAGATTCCCGCTTGGCTCGTAATGCCAACGGACAAAGCAGTACGCCAGATTCTCCGAGCGATTGCGGGAGGGAAGCGCGAAGCGATTATCACCGGACACGGCAAGGCTTTGGTCTTCCTGGAGCGCTTCATGCCGTGGGCGCTTCGTGCGGTTGGGAGAAAGATAGCTGCAGGCAGGGGTGGCTACCGCTCTGAGCCGAAATCCACTTGAATACTACTCACCCAATCGAATTGTATGTGAAACGACGAGAATCATTGTATTTGGAGGCTCATAAATACTTGCGCGAGGTTTTGACTATGAGTTTTCGGAGAATTGCCGGCACGATCGCATTCGGACTCCTGACTACCGCGCTTTCCGCTCAGCAGCAGGCTCCGCGTTATCGAGATCCTTCGCTATCCATTGATGACCGCGTGCAAGACCTTCTGTCGCGCATGACGCTGGAAGAAAAAGTCGCGCAGATCACTGGCGGCCACCGCGCCGATCGCGGAATCCTGGACACTACAGGTCGTTTTCCGCAGGAAAAAGCCGAAGAAGCGGTACGTGAATTGTATCGTCTCGATTCGCACATGAGCGCACGCGACCGGGCTGTGCTTCACAATGCACTGCAGCGTTATCTCGTCGAAAAAACGCGTCTTGGGATTCCGGCAATTTTCCAGGGCGAAGCACTGCACGGTTTCATGGCCTATGGAAGCACGAGCTTCCCGCAAGCGCTGGCGCTCGCAAGCACTTGGGATCCCGAACTTCAGCGGCAAGTCTTCACCGCTGCCTCGGATGAGATGGCATCATCTGGGGTCAATCAGGCATTTACTCCTGTTCTAGATTTGGCGCGCGATCCGCGCTGGGGCCGGACGGAGGAAACGTACGGCGAAGCCCCTTACCTTGTTTCCAGGATGGGCGTAGCTGCTGTGGAAGGACTGCAAGGTATGAATTTTTTCATTGACCGCCATCATGTGCTGGCAACCGCGAAACATTTCGCGGCCCATGGGCAACCGGAGAGCGGCACGAACACGGCTCCGGCCAACTATTCGGAGCGCGTTTTGCGGGAATCGTTCCTCCTACCGTTTCAAGCCGCGGTGCAAGAGGCGCGCGTGGGAAGCGTAATGGCTTCCTATAATGAAATCGACGGTATCCCTTCGCATATTAATCATTGGCTGCTGGATCGCGTGCTGCGCCAGGAATGGGGTTTTCGCGGCTACGTAACCTCGGATGGGAACGGACTTCAAATGCTTTACGAAGTACATGGCGTTGCCGCGGGTCCGGCGGATGCCACGAGGTTGGCGCTTGCGGCAGGCGTAGATTTCGATTTGTCCGATGGCTCGGTCTACCGCGAACTGCTTCAACTTGTGAAACAAGGAGACGTGCCCGAAGCGCTGGTGGATCGGGCCGTTTCGCGCGTACTCGCTGCAAAATTTCGTCTTGGGCTTTTTGAGCATCCGTACGTCGACCCGGATTACGCCGAAAAGATCACGAACAGCTCAGAACACCGGAAACTCGCTCTTCGCGCAGCGCAGGAAGCCATTGTCCTCCTGAAAAATGAAAAGCAATTGCTCCCGCTAGACCTCAGCAAAATAAAAACCATTGCGGTCATCGGTCCGGATGCCGCCGATGTACATTTAGGCGGATACTCCCGCGATCCAGGCAGAGGCGTCAGCATTCTGCAGGGCATCCGCGACTATATCGGTTCGCGAGCGAAAGTGCTTTACGCCGAGGGTTGCAAAATCACGTTGGGGAAACAAGGGTGGGCGGGCTGGTACGAAGATAAGACGCAACTGGCGGATCCCGCCACGCAGACCGAAAGCATTCACCTCGCAGAGGAAACGGCGCGAAAGGCCGATGTCGCTATTGTTGTCGTGGGTGAAACTGAAAGTACGAACCGCGAAGCCTGGTCTGAGCAACACTTAGGTGATCGCGATTCGCTCGACCTTCTCGGCGCGCAGACGGAGTTGGTTCGCAAGATTGTTGAGACCGGAGTGCCGACTGTGGTCTTTCTTATTAATGGCCGGCCGCTCTCGATCAATTATGCTGCGGAACACGTGCCAGCGATTCTGGAGTGCTGGTATTTGGGGCAAGAGGGAGGCACTGCTGCTGCACAAGTTCTTTTTGGCGATGTGAATCCGGGCGGCAAATTACCGATTACTTTTCCACGCTCGGTGGGCCAGCTTCCTGACTTTTATGACTTCAAACCTTCGCGGAATCGCTCATATATCGGCACTTCGCGTCAACCGTTATTTCCGTTTGGCTACGGATTGAGTTACACGACATTCAAATTTGAGAATGCTTCCGTGGATCCTCAGAGGATCATGCTAGGGCAGTCTGCGGTTGTGCGCGTCGACGTTACAAACACTGGTGCTCGCGAAGGAGACGAAGTTGCTCAACTCTATATTCATCAGCGAGTTGCTTCGATTACTCGGCCGGTGAAGGAACTTCGCGGGTTTCGACGAATTCACTTACGCCACGGTGAAAAGCAAACGGTTGAATTTCCACTTACGCCGGATGCCTTGTCTCTCCTAGACGTCAACATGAAACGTATCGTTGAGTCCGGCGACTTCGACCTCATGGTAGGACCAAGCTCAGCGGAAACTACGACCATCACCTTAACCGTCGAGCCACGATGACTCAGCACCGCGACTTAGAGTCCATGCCACGCGGCGTCGAGGCGTGAGTCTCGATTGATCATTCTTTCGGCGGCTTTGATTTCTCGGATTCGTCCGGCGGCTCATCTGGCTCGCCCTGGGGTAATCTTACGTGCCAGATGTCTTTCTCGTTTTGTAACCCAAAGATGCCGACCTGGTTGGCTTCGGTTGTTCCGACGTGGCCGATCCACACCACGCGATACTTCTTTTTCCGCCATAGTCGGCGAACTTCGATAGTTTGCCCCGGGGAGGTAAGGAAGCCTATACCGTCGAGGCGCGCACCATCCTGGCTGAGGTCGATCGTATAGCTACTCTGCTTGAAAGGATGACCCCGTGAGTCCGTGCCTTTGACGATGACGCGCAGCGCCTTCGGGACGCGCTTCTGCTTGCGGGAGCGGCGCCAGAAATCGGGAATCGGATATTTAAACGCCAGCCCAACTTTGGTTTCGCGGTCGGTGTAAGCGTCGAGATAGACCACGCGCACTTCCTGCTCCAAACCACTGCCCTTTTGCATGAGAAATACGGAATCGCCGATGGCCAGTTTGGTTTTGAGCATGACGAGTGCGCCGCTGGCGTTGACCGTTTGCGTTTCCGTTTCTTCGTGAAACGCGCCGCAGTTTTTGGTGAAGCCGTAGATGACCACGGGAATGCGAAGAGACATGCGTTCGCTCGAACGCGGAATTTTCTTGGTAGTTTCCGTGGAGATGGGATTGCCAAGCGTCACCGCGGATTTTTGCGTAGAAGACGGTGGGTCGTCCAGTGGGGCTATTCCGATCACTTCTTTGGGTGCGCCGCGCTGCGCGCCGTGCTCGCGGCACTTGAAATCCCAGGTTTGTTGGTGGATCTGCTCGTAAGTTTCCTGACGGTCTGCGAGTGTGACCCAGGAGTCGGCTTCGCAGAGAGGGCAACGCAGCCGAATAGCAAAATTTCCGGGCATCCCAATCTTCCTGTGATTTCAGAATACCTTGAAGCTGGGGGGCGGCCAGCGTTTGCCAAGGTGCTTTTCCGAAAAGTAAATGGCAGACGCGAGAGGATCGAAGCTGAAAAGCAAACAGCCTTCACCAAGGTTGTAGGTTAAGGTTGCCACTTCAAATAGACGGCGGCGAGGGGCGGGAGAGTGAGGACGAGCGAGTAAGGACGGCCTTGCGCAGGCTGGCCGTAGGCTTCCTGGCCTCCGGCGTTGCCAACGTTCGAGCCGCCGTAAATCGAAGCGTCGGTATTAAGGATTTCGCGATAGTAGCCGGGCTGCGGTACACCGAGACGATAGCCTCCGCGGACAACGGGAGTAGCGTTGACCACTACCATGATCAAGTCCGCAGGATTTTTGCCGCGGCGAATGAAGCTGAGGACGCTGTTGTCGGCGTCATTCGCGTCAATCCATTCGAAACCATGCCAGTCGAAGTCAACTTCGTAAAGCGCTCGCTCTGAGGTATAGATGTGGTTCAAATCGCCGACCAGGCGCTGGATCCCGCGATGCGAATCCCACTGCAGCAAATGCCAGTCGATGCTACCCGCTTCACTCCATTCGTGGCGCTGGGCGAATTCCTGACCCATAAACAGAAGCTTTTTGCCTGGGTGCGCGTAGTGGTAGCCGTACAGCAAGCGGAGATTGGCGAACTGCTGCCACAGGTCACCGGGCATTTTGTGGAGCAGGGAGTTTTTCCCGTGGACAACTTCGTCGTGTGAGAAGGGAAGAACGAAATTTTCTGTGAAGGCATAGAGCATCGAGAAAGTGATTTTGTTGTGCTCGTATTTGCGGTGCACGGGGTCGTGAGAGAAATAGCTTAGCGTGTCGTTCATCCAGCCCATGTTCCACTTGAAACTGAAGCCGAGGCCGCCGAGATAGGTCGGACGGGAAACCGCGGGCCACGCCGTGGACTCTTCCGCGATGGTGAGAATGCCGGGGAATTTGCCGTGCGTGACCTCGTTCATGCGCTTGAGGAATTCGATGGCTTGCAGATTTTCGCGTCCGCCGTATTCGTTGGGAATCCATTCACCCTCTTTGCGCGAATAGTCGAGATAAAGCATGGAGGCGACGGCGTCCACGCGCAGGCCGTCGATGTGGTATTTGTCGAGCCAAAAGAGCGCATTGGAAATCAAATAGTTTTGCACTTCGTTGCGGCCGTAGTTGTAGACCAGCGTGCCCCAGTCGGGATGCGAGCCTTGGCGGGGGTCGGAGTGCTCGTAAAGATGAGTGCCGTCGAAATAGGCGAGGCCGTGTGTGTCGCGAGGAAAGTGCGCCGGGGTCCAATCGAGGAAGACGCCGATGCCGGCTTGATGGCAACGGTCGACGAATTCCATGAATTCGGTTGGGGAGCCGTAGCGGCTGGTGGCGGCGAAATAACCAAGGGTCTGGTAGCCCCACGAGCCGTCGTAGGGATGCTCCATGATAGGCAGCAGCTCGATGTGCGTGTAGCCGAGTTCCTTCACGTAGGGAATCAACTGGTCGCCAAGTTCGCGGTAAGTCAGCCAGCGGCGATTCTCCTCGGGTTTTCGGCGCCAGGAGC
>JAWOLO010000134.1:0-23151 GCA_033853375.1 Terriglobia bacterium | reverse complement strand
GCCGATCGAGGGGCTCGAACAGAGAGTTGTACTCATAGGCGTAGCCGTGCGGCCAGCGATTGACGGTGATGGCCTGGATGTCTTTGGCGGGATCGAAGCCTCCGGCCGCCAGCATGCGCCCCAATTGATCGCGAATCTTCCGCTCGAATGTTTCGAATGGGGTTGCGAGAAGTTCGTATCGTCCTGCTTTGAACTGCTCTTTGCAGGGGAGGCCGGGGCTGCAAGGAGTGCGAACCAAGTGCAGTACACAAGGCTCCTCGGGTGAGCTGGAGAATTTGTAATCTCCGATGGAGACAGGGAAGTCGAGAGTGGTAGAGCAAAAATAGCCGCCGGGTGAATAGATATACCTTACGCCAAGCTTTTGAAATGCAGTCCAATTCCGAATCTGAACATTTGTGTAAACCAGCGGCTGCTTCACCGCATAGGCAAGGCCAGCCTTTTGCTTTTCCGGCATCTCCGGACACAGATAGGGAACGACACAGTTGTAACAGGCCATAACGCAATGCGCGCCACGCACTTTGTGGGCCTTGCCTGCCATGATGTAGGTGACCTCGACTTCTTTCGCCGTGGATGGATCGCCATCGTGTTTTGCGCGAACTGCTGTGCTGTTCAGGCGGATACGCACGGAATTTCCCGGATTGTCCAACCGCGTGTAATTCATCTTCGCGGTAACGATATCCTCCATGGTGTTGCCGGGAGCCGAGCCCGGAATCAGAGAGCGCACCAGCAAACGAGCTATGGATGCGTTGCCATCGGGGAAATGGAAGATGTAGGGTTCTTCTCCACCGCCCTCTTCACCTCCTGACCGTCTCCTTGGAGTCGGTTTTACCCCTTTGAACCCGGGGTAACCCATGCCCCGACAAGCCAGTGCCGAGACGGCATCGACGCCAACGCAATACAAATCATGCGTGGAGGATTGAAAGATTTTGACAACATCAGGGTGAACCTTGGCGTACTGCAATAGGAAATCTTTGTAGCTGGTCTTAATCAACTTGGCGCGCGTCTGGCTGGGATCGAGATCCGGGAAATAGTCAATCGACTCGGTTTGGAGGCGCAAAATATCCTTGCGCGCAGTCTCCGCGATCGGCACCTGCGCCAAGGCCTCCGGAGTCAGCGGTTTGCCGCCGGAATAAGTCTCGTCATAACCAACAATGACGTGGGGCCACACCAGATCCTGTCCAAAGGTCTCTCGGTCAAAAAAAGTCGCCGATTTCAGATGCATGGACTCGAACAGCTTCCGATCGTAGTACCGATAGAATTTTTGAGTGTCGATGCCTAGTTCTTTGAGGAGCCCGCTTGCCACTTTGCTATACCGGCCGGGGGCCTCAATTGATTGCGTGCCGCCATAGCCCAAAAGCAAACGATCTCCCGCGCGAAACTCGTTACGCTTGGCATGTCCACCAAAGTCATCATGATTGTCCAAGATTAAGGTCTTTGCCTTCGGCCCGGCAGCCTGACGGAAAAAGTAGGCTGCCGCGAGACCACTGATGCCGCCGCCAACCACCACCAGGTCGTATCGCTCGCCCGTATCCACCGCATCTTTTGGGCCAATGCCATCACGCAGTGCGTGCGCGGCCTCAAACGAGCCCGGATGGCTACCGCGCATGCCTGTGAGCCCTGGAGGGTAATACCGCGGATCTTGTTGCGTGATTCCCTTGGAAAGGAAGTATTCCTCAGCAGATGGATCAGGGCCGGAGATTTGCCCCAATAACTCATCAAAGGGAAATAGCGAGGCCCCAATCGCCAAGGCGACGCCGTTCAAGAAGTCTCGGCGATCAATGGTGCATCCCATTCCCAGCCTCTTGTCGTGATCGGATTTATTCATTGGTAGCTGCCTATTTGTAGTTTGTGGAGCAACGCAGTCGAAGCCCGAGAGAAATACCGCGGGCGGAAAGGGGTGAGCAATCCGCCCGCGTATCAGGGCTGAAGCTAGAACGTCAGCTTCAGTGCCAACTGAAGGATTCTGGGATCGTAGGTTCCGGAAATCTGGCCAAAGGTTCCAGCCAGTACAGACCTATCCGCCGGCGGCCGGAATTCGGTATGGTTGAGGACATTGAACGCCTCTAGGCGAAAGATAAGCTTTGTCCGCTCGCCCACAAGGTTGGTCGCTTTTTCCAGAGCCAAGTCCATGTTGACTCGCTTTGGTCCATGAAACGAGTTTCTTCCGTAAGTGCCATAGAATCCCAACGGGCAGGTCCCCAAGTCAATGCAAGGATCCGGCTGAAAATCGTTGGGGTCGAACCAATAGTTCCCAGGAACCCCGTTAAACGTCTGGAACTGGCGAGGATCAAATGTCCTCACCGAATTGACCATTTGGTCGGCTCTGACTATCTGTCCGTCGCCGGCACCCGAGGGACCCGGATTGCCCGAAGACTGGCGCGTTCCCGCTCTGAAATCGAGCGGAATGCCGGACTGCGCGAAAACGATGGGATAGAGGCTCCAACCGGTTGTCAGACGCGTGGGACCCGTTGACCAAGCCCGAGCAAAGGGTAGTTCCCAACCCCCGCTGAATGTCAGGCGGTTGCGCACATCAAAGTCTGAGTTCCCGTACAACCGGTGACGGTCATAGAACGGAATATACGAATTGCGTGAGTTGAATCCAGAACCATTGTCAAGGTTATGTGACCAAGTATACGAAAGCGTGAAAAATACTTGGCCGAAATAACGTACATCCGCCGGTCTCTTTGTAAGGCTTGCCAGCAAGCCGTTGTAGTTCGCATTGTTTAAGCCCGCGAAAGTAGGCATGAATCCGTAGGTAGTATGAGGAAGTCCCTGTGGTTCGTTCAGAATCCTGTTGGTGGTCCCGAGAATCATCGGGTTTTGGTCAACCCACGTCAGCAATTTGTGAGAAGAACTCCCCACATACCCGATCTCGGCCATTAAGCCGTTACCGACCTGCCGTTGAACACTCAGGTTGTACTGGTAGATGTACGGGGTTTTCAAGTGAACGTCCACGAAGTTATTAGAAGGTCCGAAACGCGGAAGGAATCCAAGGGCAAAGAAATCCACGTTGGAAGGTGGGGGTATCTGGGATGGGAAGGGATCTCCTTGACCAAAAGGAGGGATGCAGTCACCGGTATTCGGGTCGAAGTCTTGGCATGCGTTCTCATAAGGATGCGACATTATCGGGCTCGCAGCGTTGGTGGGTACCTGGTTTGGGGCATAAAACATGTCCGCACCTCCCGCAAAAGGAGGCTCGTCCGTTGCCCAATCGGACATCCAGCCGTTCAGCGTGTCGTAAAACATGCCAAAGCCGCCGCGCACGCTGGTCTTTCCGTTGCCAAAGGGGTCCCAGGCAAACCCGATGCGCGGGGAAAAATTCTTGCGGTCCGGAAAGTACCAACCTTCTGGCGCTCCTTTATCGCCCGGAAACACCAGCCCCAGTGGTGCGTTCACGAAGCGTGTCGACTGCAGGCCGGGAATAATGCTGAAACTGAATCCTCTTGTATCCTTTTCCGGGGTGGTGTACTCGTAGCGGAGTCCGAACGTCAGGGTCAGCCTCGGCCTTACCTTCCATTCGTCTTGAGCAAATACGGCGTATTGCTTTTGGTGTTCATTCGAGGGAGCTTTCGAGAACTCGAAAAATTCATCTGCGGCGCCGAACAAAAAGTCGGCCAGGTCGTTTCCGGACCCGATGCCGTCTGCTCCGGCGAAATCGAACCCCCCGTTGGTTTGGTAGGCATAGACGGATGCTTCCTGCATGATGGCGAACCGTCCTCCAAACTTCCATGTGTGATGGCCTCGATTCCAAGTCAAAGTATCCGTAAAGGCGTAAGTATTGTCGGCCTTCCAGTGCACATTGGGGTCGAAACCGACAACCATGCCGCTAGCAAAAAACAGTTGCGCAGGGCCGAACGGATCGTCCGATTGAACGTTGATACCCAGAGCCGCCAGGTCGGGCGGGTGACTCGCAGGGATTGTGCGCTGATACCAACGCTGCCCGGTCACGTGAAATTCGTTCAGCAGCGCGGCCGAAACGGTCTTTGTGTATCCAATGTTTGCAAAATAATCCCAGGTCGTTGCGGCAGAGCTAAAGCCCGGCACGTTGGCTCCAAAAAACGGCTCGATAATCGGCTCTTTGTTATAGCCTATCGTCAGCGTGACGCGGTCGTTGTGCGTGGCATAAAAATCGAATTTGCCCAGGTATTGGTTCACGTCATCCTTTCGCGACCCTAGGGGGAAGACTTGGCCACCCGGGGACGAAGGGATTAAGCCAGCTGCAATGTATTTCTGCGCGACGGGATCGATTTTCGTGGGATCAATGATCGCGCAGGCTGCGCTGGCTGCGTTGGATTGGAAAAACGGGTGTCCCTGAAGAAACGCCACGACACCTGCGTCTGCATTCGGGCAGTTTCCGGGAGTCCCTCCGCCGGAGAAATCTCCACCGAGTTGGGCGGGAGTATAAGTCGTGATGAGCCCTTGATTTTCCGTTGCCGTCTGGCGCTGTCCCTGGTAGCCAAAGAAAAAGAAGAACCGGTCTTTGCCATTGATTAGATTAGGTACCGTTATTGGGCCGCCGATCGTTCCTCCAAACTGGTGGCGCTTCAGGACCGGGCGCGGATTGCCAAGTTCGTTGTCGAAGAAATCGCTGGCATTGAATGCATCATTACGAATGTAGTCATACAAGCTGCCATGCAACAAGTTGGTCCCTGACTTGATAACCTCCGAGATCGTGCCACCGCCATTGCGGCCGTATTCAGCGGTGTAGTTGTTTTCCAGTAGGCGGAACTCCTCCACAGCTTCGGGGTTCGGATTGAAGACAACCTGATTGCTGGTTACTCGATTATTGAGGCCGCCATCGAGGAGGTAGGTGACCGCATCCCCACGCCCCCCCGCCACGCTGATGCCTGCGAATCCGTTCGAGCCACCGTTGCTTGTGCCATACGTTCCCAGGTCATCGGCAATCGGGACAACGCCGGGTTGAGTGAGGGCGAGGTCAAGAGTATTCCGACCGTTGAGAGGCAAATTCTGGACCGTCGCTCCGGTGACCGTCCCACCAATGGTTGGACTAATCGTTTCTACCTGCGCGGCCTGTGCTTGGACTTCCACCACATCCGTATGAGATCCAACCTTCATGCGCACATCGATCCTAAGCGATTGGTTGATGTCCAGGGCGGTTGCCGCCGTGACCGCTTTAGCAAAACCTTCCCGTTCCGCGGTGATCGTGTAGGAACCTACAGGGAGATCCAGAATCTGGTAAAAACCATCTGACTTCGTCACTGTTTCCCACATCACGTTCGTGCCGGTATTCGTGGCCGTAATCTTGGCCCCCGCGATTGCCGCACCTTGCGCATCGGTCACCGTTCCGATGATTCGCCCAGTTGCGGTTTGCGCCAGTGTGGAACTACACGCAAACACAAAGCCGATCGCAGAGACCAGTAAGCATCGCCAGAAAATGAACATCTGTCTTTTAGCGTTCATCACACGTCCTCCTTGTTCTTCGAAGGAATTCGGAGAAGTTTTGGCAGACCTTTTGAAAAGGGCTAAGAAGCAGGAAATCGAAAGGATCAACGACAGCACAACTTAGACCAGCATCGTTTCCGTGCATCGCACGGCAAGAAATCGGAGCAGGCCAAGAAAAGACATTGGGAACGGCGGGAAAGACGTTTTGTAGATGAAGCTTGTGCATCGAACCGCATCACCCCTCAGCGATTCCTCGACATCGCTTCAACTGGCCTGCCGCCAAAATAGAATAGAATCGAACCTTACTATAGTTTTGGAACCTTAGAGAAACGAGCCTTCGATGTCAAGCGAAAAGTGCGAATCCGGGGAAAGCTACGCGAGTTCTCGGACAGCTCGGTAAGCCTGGTCTATGGCCTGATCGGTGTATGCAGCGGCCGCCGCGTCGGAATTTGCAATGGCGATTCTCCCGAAGCGTTTCCTGGCAATGTCGCAGGGCCTCTGTCCTTCAGGCCAATCGGGATCCCACAGCGGGTTGTATTCGTACGCGTAGCCGTGCGGCCAGCGATTGACGGTGATGGCCGCGATGTCGCGAGCGGGATCGAAGCCCCCCGGCGACAAAACACGCGAAAGCTGATCGCGAATCTTGCGCTCGAAGGTTTCAAAGGTAGTCGTCAGTAACTCGCCTCGCCCTACTTTGTGCTGATCCCGTTCTGACAATCCCGGCATGCACGGCGTGCGCGTCATTCGTAAGAGAATGGGTTCGTCAGGGGTCTGCGAACATTTATACTCGCCGATGCTAATGGCTTGATCCAGGGCAACACCGGTGTGATACATACCAGGACAAGAAACACGTTGAATTCCCAGTTTTTCGAATGCCTTCCAATTCTTGACTGCGACCACGCTGTAGACTAAGGGGACTTTCGCGCCATATTTCAGCGCTTGCTTCTGTGCATCCGGCAATTCCGGGCAGAGATACGGAATCATCATGTTCCAGCAGGCCAGCACGGCGCCTTTGGCGCGAACGTTAAAAATCTTCTTCTCGCGCGAATAACTGATTTGCACTTCCTTGGCAGTGGCGGGATCCCCAGCGTGGTGCACACGCATGGCCGTGCTGCTCAATCGAATCCGCACGGGAGAACCACCTCGATCGAGCTTGCTGTAATCAAATTTTGCAGTGACGATATCTTCAGCGGTGTGGCCGGTTGCTGCGTTTGGAATAAGCGCTCGAACTAGTGCTCGAGCTATCGAAGCGTTTCCGTCTGGAAAATGAAAATGATAGGGTTCCTTTTCTGGAGTGGCCTCGCCCATCGCGGTGAATCCCATTCGCCGGTACGGTCCTGGGGCAAGGTTCATCCCTTGAAAACCAGGAAACCGAAGACCCCAACAATCCAAGGCCGCAACTCCGTCAATTCCCACTCCAAACAGCCCGTGCGTGCGGGTTTGATAGAAAGGAATTACACCAGGATCGACCTTCACCAACTTCAGGAGGAAATCCTTGTAGCTCATCCGCGAAAGCTTGTCCTTCTTTTCGTCGGAAGAAAGCCCCTGCAAGTAGTCTACCTTCGCTTCCTGCAAGCGGATGATTTCCTTCTGGACGACCTGGCTTAGGGGCGTTTTTGCCAGGAAGTCGGGCCAAGACACGCCACCCTGTCTGCCAAATGGAGCCGGCCCTCCGACGACCAAGCGGTCGGCACCGAATGTTTCTTTATCGAAGAAGTACGCCGATTTCAGCCCTTTGTACACTTTGCTGTCGTCATACTTCTCTTCGAATTTGGCAGGCTCAATGCCGAGTTCCGTAAGCAAGCCACGCGCTTCTGGACTATAAGGGAACGGTGATTCGATGGAAACCGTGCCGCCATTCGTCAACAGCATATGACCGTTGACATGAAACTCATTGCGTTTAGCATGGCCGCCAAAGTCATCGTGGTTGTCGAGGATTAAGACGCGTGCGGAAGGATTTTGCTTGCGGTGAAAGTATGCCGCCGCCAGCCCGCTCATTCCACCGCCAACGACGACCAGATCATAAGTTTCACCGGTTTCGACGGCTGCTCCTGCATGAGCCCAAAAGCTGCCATCCCGCTCGGAGTGAGCGGCTTCGAAAGAGCCATCATGGCTGCCTCGCATTCCGGTTAGGGTCGGCGGATAGTAGCCGGGCTGGTCCTGAGAAGACTGCTCCGCACCTTCGGCCATCCATTCCAGGCAGGGCAGGAAGCCCTGCGCAACAGTCGTGCCAATCCCGATCGCAACACCATTCAAAAAGTCGCGCCGTGCAATGGGCCGATCCATCCCCAATTGCTTGTCTTGAGTTTTGTCGGCCATGACGCACCTCGCTCCAAGAAAGGTCGCAAATGAACATCTTGCTATAACAATGCAAGTTTGCCTGATGCCGCAGCAACCAGCCTCGCACCGTCAGGACAAAATCGCGGCGCGAGCTGACATCTCCCGCATGACGTCCCGCTAACCCACGACAGCCCCATCGGTGATCTCCAGGCCTCGGTCGATGATTGCGAAACCTTCCCGCAGTTCCTGTTCCGAAATGCATAGCGGTGGATTAGTGAAAAAAGTATTCCATCGTACAAACGTGTAGAGCCCCTGTTCGCGGAAGAACCTCCCCAAACTCGCCATCTTCTCGGAAGTGCCGTTGAACGGCGCCATCGGCTCGCGAGTGCGGCGGTTACGCACCAACTCCACAATTCCAAATAGGCCGATTGAGCGGACCGCGCCTACAGACGGGTGCCGGGATTCCAGGTCCGAAAGCAGCCGCTTCATCAAATTGCCCATCTTCTTTGCGTTCTCGAGGAGCCGATCTTCTTCATAGACCCGGATCGTGGCCAGTGCGGCTGCACAACCCATCGGGTGGCTGTTGTAGGTGAGACCGCCGTAAAACACTTTTTCTTGAAAGTGCTCAGCGATGTGATGGCGCATACCCACAGCGCCGAGCGGGAGGTAGCTGCTCGTGAGTCCCTTGGCCATGGTGATGAGGTCTGGCACTACTTTCCAATGATTGACGGCAAACCATTCTCCTGTACGTCCGAAACCGGACATCACCTCGTCTGCAATCATCAGAATTCCGTGCTTGTTGCAAATCTCACGGACCCCCTGCAAATAACCATCCGGTGGCACAAGGACCCCATTCGTGCCGGTAACCGGCTCCAAAATGAAGGCAGCGATGTGTTGCGGTCCTTCCAGTTGGATGACTTCTTCGATATTTGCCAATGCCTGCTCGACCGTATCCCATCCCCGTTCTATCCCGTGATACGGATCGAAAATACGGATGACGCCCGGGATGCCCGGTTCATTGGCCCATCGTCTTGGGTCACCTGTGAGCGACATGCTCCCAGCGGTGGCTCCGTGGTAGGAGCGGTAGCGCGCCAGAATTTTATGGCGCCCTGTGAATAGCCGCGCGATCTTAATCGCGTTCTCGTTCGATTCCGCGCCGCCATTAGTAAAAAAGAACGTGTCTATGTCTCCGGGCGTAATTTCAGCGAGTTTGGCTCCCAGCCGAGCGCGGGGCTCCGTCGCCATGAATGGATTGGCGTAGGCCAAAGTCGAAGCCTGCTGGCAAATCGCTTCGATGACCCGTGGATCGCCATGGCCAATGTTGACGCTCATCAACTGGCTGTTAAAGTCGATGAAGCGCCTGCCTTCGGGGGTCCAAAAATACACGCCTTTGGCTTTCGCCACTGGCAAAGGGTCAACCTTCGATTGCGCTGACCACTCAAACAGAGTGTGCTTCTTGGAGAGGGCAACCATCTCCTCTCCGGTCATTGGAACTGCCGCCACATTTGTCGCCACGTTGCAACCTCGTTCGCAATTGTAGTTTCTCTAGCAAACTCTCAACTTGTGAATAGTTCTTGGACCGCGCGATATGCCTGGTCGATGGCCACGTCTGTGTAGGCCGTCGCTCCGGAATCGGTGTTGGCAATCGTGATTCTGCCAAACATTTTTCTTCCGATCACATTTGGGCGCTCAGCCTCGGGCCAATCGCGGTCATAGAGCGGGTTATATTCATACCCATACCCATGCGGCCAGCGGTTGATGGTAATGGCCTGAATGTCTTCGGCCGGATCAAAACCTCCAGGAGAGAGAATCCGTGCCAGTTGGTCTCGCGTTCTGCGTTCGAAATCCTCGAACGAGGTCATCAGAAGTTCCATGCGGCCGGCTTTGTGCTGTTCGCGAGCTGGAAGTCCCGGTTTGCACGGCGTCCGGCTGAGGTGCAACAAAATCGGATCCGCAGCCGACTTTGGACTATGGTACTCGCCAATGTCTATGGCGGCATTCAAACTGACGGATTCCCAGAATGAACCTGGTGCGCGCACGCTTTGGATTCCAAGTTTTTGAAATGAGGTCCAATTTCGAATACCGACAGTGCCATATACCAGTGGCACCTTGACAAGATAGTGCAAGGCTTCCTTCTGACGATCCGGCAACTCCGGGCAAAGAAAAGGAATCATCATGTTCCAACAGGCCAATACACATGCCTTTGCACGGACTTTAAATAAGTCTCTTCCTTGTACGTACGTCACTTCGGTTTCGGCGGCATCGGAAGGGTTTCGCACGTTTCTGGCCGCGACGACGGTGCTCTTGAGGCGAAGACGAATCGGAGAATCCGGATGATCCAAGCGGGAGTAATCTGCCCGGGCAGTCACAACGTCCTCGACCGAGTGACCGGGGATAGCTTCGGGAATCAAGTCGCGGACCAACAAACGAGCGATGGAGGCATTTCCGTCTGGGAAGTGATATCGGTATGAGCCGCCGTTGGCATATCCTGCCGCCGAGTAGCTCATATTCGGAGCGGCTCCTGGCTCGAGATGCATTCCTTGAAATCCTGGCAACCCAATGGCCCAGCAGTCCAAGGCGGGTTCGGCATCGATTCCTACGCCCCACTCACCATGTGTGCGCGTCTGGTAGAAGGCAATCACCGCGGGATCCGCCTTCACGACGTTTAGCAGAAAGTCGCGATAGCTCATTCTAGAGAGCCGAGCTTTCTTCTCAGCGGACGACAGACCAGGCATATGGTCGGTGTTGGCCTCTTCGATTCGCGCGATATCGTGCCGGGCCGCTTCCGACAGAGGTGCGTCCTTCAGAAACTCATTCCACGATTGGAGTTTGCCTTGTTTTGCTCGTCGGCGGCCCCCCGGTTCGCCGACGAGAAGCTTGTCCATCCCGAAAGTTTTCTTGTCGAAGAAAACTGCCGGCTTCAATCCGAGTGAACCGTAAAGGGTTTGATCGGTGGTTGTCTCTTCCAGCTTGGGAGGATCAATGCCGAGCCGCTTCAGCAACCCATCCGCCTGCGGACTGTAGGGAGTCGGGCTGTCGATCAGAAATGTGCCGCCATTGCATAGCTGCAGCTTTCCCCCAAGATGAAACTCGTTACGTTTTGCGTGTCCGCCAAAGTCGTCGTGATTTTCAAGGATGAGAATGCGCGCTGATTGCCCGACCCGCTCTCGAAAAAAATGTGCCGCCGCGAGGCCACTGATGCCCGCACCTACGACAACAAGATCATAGACTTCTTTTGTATCGCTGGGTGTCCCTGCTGACTTCCAGAACGTTCCGTCACGAAGGCTGTGAGCCGTTTCAAACGAACCGGGGTGGCTGCCCCGCAGGCCAGTAAGCGTGGGTGGATAATCGACAGTTTTGTTGCCCGTTTCTATCTTCGTCAGGCCATGACTGAGAGGGGTACCAGCAAGCAGCGTGCCTCCGATGACCATGGAGGCGCCGTTCAGGAAATCGCGACGTGTGATCGGCCGATCCATCCCGAGATAGCGGTCTCGGTCAGAACCCATGGTTTCTTCCTTGAATGTTCATTGCTGTGTCTTGCCCGGATTGGTCGCGTTCCGGTCCAGGGTTCCGAGCCCGTGAATCTTATCTTGTAAATTTGCATTTTTCTAGTAATGTCTTGGACGAATTGATCTGCAAGGAATCTATTTGAGCATTAGAAGTCGTCGCAGCTAGAAGTCACGCTGCCAGGCTTGGGGCGGAGGCTCTGGTTGGCATGAGAGAGATCGGATTGTCCCCGTGAACTGGAGTTATACGGTGCGGAGATTGAGTGCGGCATTGGTTCTAATCTCGTTTGCGTCTTGCGCGAAGGCCCAGGATCGTTCCTACGGCCGGTCAATGGTTGTGACCGACCGGGGAATCGTGGCAACGAGTCAGGTGCTTGCTTCGCAAGCAGGCGCGCAGACCTTACAACAAGGCGGGTCGGCCATCGATGCGGCCATTGCTGCTAACGCAGTCCTTGGCGTAACGGAACCGATGATGAATGGAGTTGGCGGAGATCTTTTTTTACTCTATTGGGACGCCAAAACCGGCAAATTATATGGGTTGAATGCCAGCGGCTGGGCTCCCAAAAAAGTCTCCGTCGAATTCCTAAGACGACAGGGCATGAATTCCATGCCGGAAAGTGGCATTCACAGCGTCACGGTGCCCGGCGCGGTGGAGGGCTGGAGCCAGGCGCATCAACGATTCGGCCGGCTGCCGTGGAAAGAGCTCTTCTCTTCGGCAATCTACTACGCAGATCACGGTTACGCTGTTCCGGAAATCATCCATGATTATTGGGTGATCGGCAAGCCTACTCTGAAAACGAACCCGGAAGCGCAGCGAGTGTATTTGTCAGGAGGAGAAGCCCCCGAAATAGGCAGCATGTTTTCGAACCCGGACCTTGCGAAGACGCTGCGAATGGTGGCGGAGGGTGGGCGCGATGTTTTCTACCGGGGAGAAATCGCGCAGGCGATCCTGAAAACGTCGGCTTCCTTGGGAGGCACGATGGAGGCTGACGACCTGACCGAGTTCTCTTCAGAATGGGTCGAGCCGATTTCCATCGACTACCGCGGATGGAAAGTCTACGAATTGCCTCCGAACGGACAAGGCATGGCCGCACTGGAAATGCTGAACATCATGGCGACGTTCCCCGCGGACAAGGAGGGTCCGCAAGAAACCGTAGAGCTGCATAAAAAAATCGAAGCGATGAAGCTCGCGTACACGGATCTCTACCGCTATGACGCTGATCCGCGATTCGCAGAAGTGCCGGTGAAGGGACTTCTTTCGAAAGAGTACAGCGAGGAGCGCGCGCATATGATCGATCCGACAAAGGCAAACTGCGCTGCAGCGAGCGGCAGTCCCGCGAAGAGCGACACGACTTATCTTGCCGTAGTAGATAAGGATGGGAATATCGCTTCTATGATTCAAAGCATTTACGACTATTTTGGATCAGGAGTGGTCGTGAATGGCTTTGGCTTCGCGCTGCAAAATCGAGGCGCGTTGTTTGTATTGGATCCAAGCCATCCGGATGTGCTCGCGCCACGAAAGCGCCCCTTTCACACGATTATCCCGGCTTTTATGGAGCGTGGTGACGCGCATATAGGATTTGGGATTATGGGAGGTTCGAACCAACCGTTGGCTCACGCCCAATTCGTTTCCAACATCGTGGACTACGGCATGAACATTCAAGGAGCACTGGAAGGGCCGCGCTTTACTATCCCGGATACCGGAGACCGAAAGATCGGATGCAACATTCTGATTGAGTCACGTGTGAAGCCGGAAGTATTGGAGCAACTAAAGAAAAGAGGACACGTCCTACGCGTGAGAAAGGACTATTCCGCCACAATGGGGAGGGGGCAAGCCGTAATTCACAACTCCAAGACAGGCATCAACTCTGGAGCGTCCGATCCCCGCGCAGACGGAGCGGCTGAGCCCGAACCACCTCCTCTGCCCCCTTTGGAGCTCGGCCCAATGAACCGGTCGATCAAAACGCCGTTTCGTAAGACGAGGCATTAAGACGCTCCTTGCCCCATATAGCAGATTTTGCTTGACAGCCTGCCGCTCTTTCCCTAACCTTCCACGATTATTGTAGGGTTCTATGGGGTGACTCGGCCTCCGGGTGGTACCGAATTTCCAGCTATCAGGTACCGGTGAGAGGTTAGTTGGCGGTTCTCGATGGGAAGTGCTATTCGATCGGGCCATTCCACCATTCCGACCTACCATCAATCTCATCCGAAATCCAAGGTTGCTTCCAGAAGCTTAATCTTAAGGATCCCTTACACCACAACTGCAGTCTCGACGTATTCGGAGTGGTCAGAACAAATCAGATTCGCGCGATTCAGTCTAGAGGGAAACAAGCTATGAAAAATCTAAAATACGTGTTCCACCTGTTCGCACTCGTTGTTGCTTGTGTAGTTTGCGTTCAGTCGCAGACGGCGCTCACCTCGCTACGCGGAGCGGTTACCGATCCATCCGGGGGAGTCGTGCCGAACGCACAGGTCGCGCTGGACAACAAGGCTACCGGCGCGCACATGAGCCGGACTACGGACTCTAACGGGGAATACAGCTTCCTGCAAATCCCGCCGGGACGCTACACGGTAACAGTCACCATGGCGGGCTTTGGAACTCAGTCCAAAGAGGCTGAATTGCTGGTAAACCAGCCGGCAACGATCAATTTTGCGCTTTCAGTTCAAGAGTCAAAGACTACGGTCGAGGTCAGCACGGAAGCGCAGACCATAAACCTAACCGACGCGACGATCGGGAACTCCGTAAGCAACACGATCGTGCAAGCGCTGCCCATGGAAGGACGGAATGTTCCAGACCTGCTGAGCCTCCAGCCGGGCGTCTTGTACCTCGGTCAAAGCTTTAATGATATCGGCGGTGGCAGCACGCGAGACACTGACAGCCGGAGCGGCGCAGTCGCCGGAGCGCGCTCCGATCAGTCAAACGTGACCTTGGACGGAATCGATAACAACGACCAGCGCCAAGGTTACGCGTTCACGGGCGTTTTGCGGTCGACCCTGGACTCTCTCCAAGAGTTCCGAGTAACTACCACTGACGCCAATGCCGAGGATGGGCGCTCATCAGGGGCACAAGTGGTGCTTGTAACCAAGAGTGGCACAAACCAGCTTCACGGGAGCGTCTATGAATACAACAGAACCAATTTCGGCCACGCAAACAATATCTTCAACAAGACAGCCCAACTTCAAGCCGGACTGCCGAATAAAGCTACCCCGCTGATCCGCAACACTTTTGGCGCTTCGCTTGGAGGCCCCATCAAGCGTGACAAACTATTCTACTTCTTGAACTACGAAGGCCAGCGAACCGCTGAGAATAGGCAAGTCTTCCAAACCGTACCCACACAATCGTTTCGTGATGGCAACTTGAAATACCTGGACACGGGCGGGAACGTAGTTACTCTGTGCAGCTCCATTTCTGTTTCAAATGGCAAATGCCCGAATGCCAGCCCCAAGGATGACCTCGGCGCAATGGATCCGAATTGCACATCGAATGGGACCTGCCCTTGGGGGCCAGGCGCCGATCCAAATTCTCTTTCTACATTCAATGCGTACCCCCTGCCGAATGCGCCCGGCGGCGATGGGCTCAACACTGGCGGCCTCACATTTTCCGCTCCACACCCAAAAACGCTAAACACTTACATCGCTAAGATGGACTACGAAATCTCCAATCACAGCCACCTTTTTGTCCGTGGGATTCAACAAGGGGACCGAATTTCCGCCGTCCCTGAATTCCCCAACCAGCCACCCAGTTCCCAGATCATCGATACGTCTAAAGGACTGGCAGCCGGCCATTTGTGGACCATTGGACAAAACTTAATTAACAATGTCCGGTACGGCTACATCCGGCAGGGATTGGACGTCGCGGGCGCGGGAACTTCCTCGTATTCCGATTTCGCCGGCTTGAGCCCGTTAACTCCAGAAAACCGCAGCACTTTTCTCAACGTGCCCGTTCACAACCTGCTGGACGACGTTAACTGGATTAGGGGAAAACACACCCTGCAATTTGGAGTGAACTGGCGGATCATTCATAACAACACTGCCTCCAATGCGGTGTCCTTCGCTTCAGCCGCCAGCGGCGCAGGCAATATTAGCCAAGCAGCGATCGCAGGTACGGGCCAGACCTTCGACCCTGCCGCGTTTGGCTACCCCGCGGTGGGGGGCAGCTTCGGCACCAGCTATGACAACGCCGTGACCAGCATTGCCGGCCTGCTGTCAACGATCAACGCCAATAACAACTACAAGGTTTCGCAGGATGGTACCCAAGCTACGCTCCTGCCAATCGGTCAACTGATCCCACGCCACTTCAAGGCCAACGAATTCGAATGGTACGCGCAAGACTCCTTTCGCTTGAAGCCGAACTTGACGATAACTTTGGGTCTACGACACAGCCTGCTGCAAACCCCTTACGAAGTGAATGGCCAACAGGTAGCACCGACGATCGACCTGCACCAGTGGTTTGAAAATCGGGCGATCGCCGCGAAGCAGGGTCTCGGCAACCAGCCGGAGTTCTCGTTCGCTCCTTCCGGTCAGGGCCGGGGAGGAAAACCCTACTGGCCTATGAACAAAGACAACTTCGCACCTCGATTTTCTTTGGCATATTCACCGGGCTTCCAGGATGGCATTTTGAAGAACCTGTTCGGCGGCCCCAACAAGACTTCTATTCGAGCCGGCATCGGCATGTACTACGATCACTTCGGCGAGGGGATCGTGGATGGCTTCACGCAGTTTGGCTCTTTCGGGCTGACAAGCACGCAAGCTGCCCCGTCCAATATTCTTACGCCCGACGACGCACCACGTTATCTGAGCAGGACAAGCGTGCCTATCAACATCCTGCCTCCTCCCCAGTCTAGTGTGAGTTATCCGGCAACTCCACCGGACGACCCAAACAGTACAGGATTCACCTTCAATTCGAATGGTATCGACGGCAGCCTCAAAACGCCTCATTCCGTTGCCATGGATTTGTCTGTGCAACGCCAGTTGCGAGGGGGATTCACCTTCGAGGCAGCCTACGTAGGGCGGCGTGGAAAGCATTTGTTACAGCAGCTGGATCTTGCCGCCGCCACCGATCTCGTGGACCCGAAGTCGGGTATGGATTACTTCACTGCCGCCACATTGATGACTCAGTTCGCCTTGGCACACGGCGAAGATCGCAACGCTGTTATCCCACCCATTCCCTACTTCGAGGACCTTTTTCCAACTGCGGCGGCGGGTGGATTTAGCGCAACGCAGAATATCTATACCGGTGCAGGGGGAAACGCCGCTTGCCCGTCCGGCTTCCGGTGGGCCAACCGCCCCGGTCGAGAGATCGGCGCACCGTTCCGTTTGGGCCTGCTCGCTACGCAATTGGCCAATGGTGGTGGCTCGCCGGTCTGTTTCAGCTTGCCCCCGATTCCATTCTGGGATCCGCAATTCTCTTCACTCATGGCGTGGTCTTCCATTGGAATCAGCTACTACGACGCCGGCCAATTCATTTTGCGCCACCCGATGAGCCATGGACTGCAAATGGACTTTAGCTACACGTTCGGGAAATCGTCGGACATGGGATCTGATGCCGAGCGCACGAATTCCCAAGGCACTACATCCACTACAGGAAGCGGCCTTGGCCCAGGAAGCACGACTCGAAGTTTCATAGAGGTCCCTTGGAGACCCAGACTTAACTATGCGCCTTCTGATTTCGATATTCGGCATGTCATCACCACAAATTGGGTATACCAATTGCCTATTGGCCGCGCAAAGTCACTGGGCAGCAACGCCAGTACGGGTTTGGATGCGATCATTGGAGGTTGGCAGCTATCGGGCCTTGGCCGTTGGACAAGCGCCTTGCCGTTCAGCGTGGTCGATACCCGCGGTTTTACGAACAATTTCTTGTTCAACGACTTTATGGTGAAGACCGGCCCCGTCCAATCCGGTCTTTTCCACGATCCCGCGACGGGTGCGCCCATCGCCTTTCCTGATCCTGCCGCTGTGGTTGCCGGTGTGTCGATTACAACGGGTGTTCCTGCAACTCTTACTCCGCTTCGCTTTGCGTTTCCCGGCGAGGCCGGAAGCCGTAATGCTTTCCGCGGCCAAGGCTTCTTTGGAATCGACGCGAGCCTGGCCAAGGCTTGGAAGGTCACTGAGCGTTTCAATCTAAAATTTGCCTGGGATGTTTTCAACGTCACTAATTCTGTGCGCTTCGACACCAATTCCATCGACAACGGCTCGGACGATGGTGGATTTGGCCAATACACGGGAACGCTAACAACCCCTCGTGTTCAGCAATTTTCACTGCGACTAACCTTCTGATCGTTAGCTAAAACGCCTGATGCATGATGGCTAGCTCGGGATGAGGGTATATGGCTCAGCGCAGCCGGGGAGACTTCGATTCTGGATCAGCCAGCGCTAGCTCAGAACGTCGGTGGAGTGTTGACCCAGATCATAAGGACTTCCTCTTTGCCGGGGTTGTACCAGCGATGGCCCCGATTGCTCTCGAACCAAAAGCTCTCGTTCTGATGGAGGACATAACATTCCGCTTCATCGAGCCAGATTTCTAGTTCACCTTTCAGCATATAGATCCAATCCTCGCCCTGGTGCGTGTAAGCGCCGTCGCTTCCGGTTCCTGGAGGAACCCACATCAACATTGTTTCGAGCATCTTCGTCCCTGTTGAAAGCAGCTCCATCCGAACTCCCGATTGCGTCTGAATGGATTGTCGCTTTCCGGGACGAACGATGCGGTCGGGCCGCTTTGGCAATTCATACAAATCCAAAACAGTCGTGCCGTAGGCCGCGGCCAATCTCGAAAGGGTCGACACAGAAGGCTTGGCGTGCGAAAGTTCGACGGAACTGAGGAACCCTGCGGAGACCCCTGCGCGTTCTGCCGCTTCTGCCAAACTCAGGCTCTGCCTCTTGCGAAGTTTTCGCAGCTTGGGCCCGAAATCAGGGACCTTACGGCCATCCGTATTCGCTGTGGCCGGAAGATTTTGAGCCAGGGCCTCCTTGATTCCAGGAAGGTTGAGTCTTTTGACGTCATGTAGATACTTAATGCGCTTCAGCACCTCAAGGAGCTCTGGTGTGTACAACCGAAAGCGTCCCGAGCTGCGAGCCGGCCTGACAAGTCCAACGCTTTCCCATAGGCGGAGAGTGGATGGACTAATGCCAAGAATTCGCGCAGTTTGGCCCACCGTGAGAAATCGGAGAAGTTGTTTATCGCCTTTCCGCGCGCTGGCCTTTTTCCTCATTGGGTGTTCATTTATAATTTTGCGGCATCACTCCGACCGGTTTTCACTGGCCCTGATTGCCCTGATGTTACCAATCTTCTGGATTCTTCAACAAGCGAGCCGTTGTTGAGTGCGGAGTTAAAGAATGAGAATCAATCGCAGTGCCGGGAAAATTTGAAGCGAGAGGGGTGCTGGATGAAGTTTCATAGATACCTTCTGTTGGGCGTCTTCCTCGCCGCGTTTTCGCTGACCACCACACATATCGTCGCCGACGAAGCGGTGGAACGCGTTTTCTGTAACGCAAGAGTTTTCACAGGTGATTCAGAACGTCCCTATGCGGAAGCGGTGGCGATTCGAAACGACAAGATCATCGCTGTCGGCAGCTGCGTGGACGTCAAGAAAACAGTGGGCAGTCAGGCCGCGCTCCTAGATCTCCACGGGCAATGGCTGCTTCCGGGGTTCATCGACAGCCATAGCCATTCCGTTCAGGGCGGTCTCTCTCTCATCTCCGCCGATGTCGGCGACAAGATCCATTCAATGCAGGACTTGGTCGTCTTCGTTGCCGAGGCAAGGGAAAGTGGGAAGGGAATGCGGGGTAGGGTGCTGTCTATCAGTGGGATGCCATTGGCTTTCTGGTCCAAAACGGACGAATTGAATGCCCACTTCAGTACAGGAGCATATGCGGAACTTCCCGTATACCTTGCGGGAAGCGATTATCACACTGGCTGGGCAAATCGTGCCCTACTACGCCAGGCGGGGATAACAAAGGATTCCCTCCAGCATCTCTCGACAACGGAGCGCTCATACTACGGTCTCGGCTCGGATGGCGAGCCTAACGGTTTTCTGGTAGATGCAGGATTAGCTAAAATTCAAGGAATCTTACCGCCTCCCACAAAGGACCAGCTTCTCGAAGCAGGTCGCGCAGCCCTTCAGTACAACCATAGCCTTGGGATTACTTCGTGGCTTGATCCGCTGGCCGACGAATCCGTGCTGGCTACCTACAAGCAATTGGCAGAGCGCGGCGAACTGACCGCGCACGTCGTGGCCTTCCCCCAAGTTTTTGCGCGCAGGCCAGCCGAGGAACTGGCAAACGTTCAAAAACTGCGTGAAGAATTCAAAAATGTTCCCAACCTCATGGTGTCGGGAGTGAAGATTTTTGCCGACGGCGTCGTGGAATATCCTTCGCAAACTGCAGCCATGACACAGCCCTATCGCAATTCCGGAAAGAACGGAGAATTGCTTTTCGAGCCCGCGCGATTCGCAAACCTTGTCATCGCGGCCGATAAGCAGGGTCTCATTGTTCACGTGCACGCGCTCGGGGATCGCGCGGTAAAGGAATCTCTGAATGGAATCGAAGCAGCCCGCAAGGCGAACGGCAACAGTGGTCTGCCTCACACGCTCACGCACGTTCAGTTTGCGGACCCTGAGGACTTCCCCCGTTTTCACCAGCTCGGCGTCGTCGCTGCCCTACAGCTTCTTTGGGCCAGCGCAGAGCCAGATACGATCGAGCTTGTTAAACCTCATCTCGATCCTGCCCTATACCAGTGGCAGTATCCGGCTAGGTCGCTCCTGGATAACGGCGCCATCATTTCCGGCGCGAGCGACTGGCCGGTCTCCAGTGCGAATGTGTTTCTTGCAATGTACCAGGCAGAGACACGCAAAGGGCCGGAAGGTGTTTTGGACGCCTCCCAACGAATGCCTCGCGAAGCTATGCTTTACGCATATACGAGAAACTCCGCCCGCGCAATGAATATGCAGGATGTGATTGGCTCGATCGCACCGGGAAAACAGGCAGATCTTGTCCTGCTTGATCGCGACGTCCTCACAGTTCCAGCGGAAGAACTGAAGGATGCTAGGGTCATCTGGACCATGGTTGGCGGCAAGATGGTCTATCGCCCAAATTGAGACCAGATTAGGCTAAGAACTAGGCTTCGATGCTGGAGTTCCAGCTCAGGAAATGCTGCAACCTCCTGAATGACCCACCCAATAGAGGCATCAAGAACCTCATCGATTCGTTGGCCAATCTGCCTGAATCTTTGCGGAGGATGACATAGAAACCCGATAAATGAACTCCATTTGTGGTTACAATTTGTTCTAACCTGCCAAATCGAAAATGATCCTTTCGGGACTGAAGTTGTACTAAAATTCCCGCAATTGGACCGAAATTCTGGCTTCACGAACTCGAAGTGCGCTTAGCTTCCGAAAGCACCAAATTTGACTCCCGCAAATCCAAAGTTCACTTTAGCTGCCACCGCTTCCAACAAATCAGTGGAAAACCCACTGTTGAAAAAACTACTAGTATCAAGATTTTGGGTTGCATTTTCCGGCGAGCAAATGGTGGATCTCTGCAGGGAGTTTGGGATCTCGCGCAAACCGGCTACAAAATCTTCGGTCGCTGCCAGGAGTGGCCAGGAAACCGAGTCGCAAAGCTTGGTTGTTAGTACCTGCGAGGGTGATGAGCTGACAGAAGTTCCAGAGACCAAACGCGCCTGTCATGACTGTCAGCAGGCGCATGCCCTCACGCCAGGACAGAGGCACACGGTCGCCAAAAACGAGGACAGCCGCGAACGCTGTGGCTGAGAAGCAAAAGAGAAGGAAAGGATGCCGCTGCTTAGCGTCGATTTCACTCGGTTTTGGCTTGCCGGACGATTCAGGCATAAGACCTCCGACGGAAAAACTTCGACTCCCTAGAGTGCCGACCAACCACCATGCTCACGCCTCAACGAATGTGCGAAAAACTCAAGACGCTTTGACCGTTGAAGAGCATAAATTACACATAGATTGGCATGGAGGCCAAGACCTACCGGCTTTTTCAGAAATCCATAACAGCAGAGTGCAGTATTTGACGGACAGTACATAAACGAGCATCGGTAATATTTACATAGGTCACTTTTGGTATTCACCGCACCTGTGGCAGGTTCCTAAACCAACACCTGAAGATAGGTCACGCCTAGAAGTGTTTTGATTCTTACGCACAACCGCTTGCGCCCTAGATACTTGGCGCGCAGGGGAGTGTGCCATGGAAAAGTCCATCCGGGTCCTCGTGGCGAACCATCCGCGCCTCATGCGGGAGACGATTCTAGCGACTTTTGCTGATCAGCCCGACATTGAAATCGTCGGCGAAGTCGAAGAGGAGTCGGAGATTTTCGAAAGTGTGAGAAAAACCATGCCGAATTTCGTGGTGATTGCTCTCGACGAACCCGGAGAACGCCCGCGCATCTGCGATGCCTTGCTTCACGAGCATCCGGAAGTACGTGTGATTGCTGTAGCTCCTGCGAAGAATTACATAGTTTATTACTGGGCTTCTTTGGATATTCATTCGAGCAGTATCGAGGCTTCCGAAGAAGGAGTACTTGGCGCCTTGCGCAATAAATTGGTCACGACCAAAACGAATTAAATGGATTGTTGCCCGGTCCAGGGGTGAAAGTTATGTCTGCGAAAAAGCGATTGATGAATTGGACGGCCCGTCTCGCCTTGGGGATCGCGTTTGCCGCTCCTCTTTCTGCGCAACAGCAAGACGACAAACAGCGCACGATGCGCAATCAAGGTGTGAGCAATTACCATTCCCCGGAGCCGTCCGATCTGGCTCAGGAGAATTTAAACCGGGTGGCCGCCTCAGCCGCCCAGATTCGTGCTGTGCTCGCCAAGGACGAAGGCTTGATGGTCGAACTCAAGCGTTGGGTGGCAAAGGAAGCCACGGACAATGGCCAGGTCGTCGATGATGCCAATCTGACCGACCAGGCCATCTTCGACCGGTTGGAGCAGGACGTCATGTTTCGGTCGGTGGCCACACGCCTTTTGCAGCGCTACGGCTATCTGATGCCGGCTGCGAATCCGGATTCTGACTTTGCAAAAGAGAAGGAATTGATTCTCAAAGAGCGCGCTCGCCGGCTCGTACAAATTGAGTCGCAGGAAGATTCAGAGTCGGTTCGCCCTCAGGGAAATAATCGGAATCTGGAAGAAACGGCTGCTTGCGATCCCCGCCGTGATGAAGATTGCCCGCAGTCCTTGCCTTCACAGCGTCGGCAACGCTCTCGTATTCCTGCAGACCTGTCTTCCCCGCAAACAAACCCTCAAACTGTGCCCGAGCAACTGCCGCAGCAAAGCGCTCCTCGAATCATGCAGGCGGACGGATTACCGCAACCCCCAGACCTGAGAAACGATTCCCTTGCTTCCCCCGGTTATCAACTGACCTCAAGCCCGGCCTCGCGGACCACAAATCCTCTCGAAGCCTCTCCGTCCTTGGGGGGAAGCGCCATCGATGGCTTGCCGCTTTCACAAAACCTTCCTGCTATCAGCCGCGAGCGAACCGCCCCAGACGAGACTTCCGCGCGCTCCAACGAAATGCGACAAGTGAGACGGACCGCGCCTTACAGGAGTTGGGTCACAGAAGAAGATATCACTCCCGTGAAAATGTCTCATCGCGCCAATCCCTATGCCGACATTCCGTCTCTCTATGACATGTATGTGCAAGCCTCTGTAAAGCAAAAGCCAACAGAGCGGTTTGGCCTCGACGTCTTCCGCAATACAGCCAATGACCCCGAAGAACTTCCTATGGACCTTCCCGTTGGTCCCGACTACGTCGTTGGTCCCGGAGACAGCCTGGAAATTGATCTGTGGGGAGCCGTTTCCGAACGATTGTTCCGGACCGTGGATCGGGAGGGTCGTGTATCCCTTCCGGAGGCCGGACCGCTTTTAGTCAGCGGCCGGAACTTGGGCGATGTGCAACAGGCGGTGCAGCAGACACTTCGAACGCAGTTCAGAGATGTCTC
>JAWOLO010000133.1:0-3221 GCA_033853375.1 Terriglobia bacterium | reverse complement strand
CCGCCGGACTCGTACGACATCGCGATCGTGGCGCTCTTTGTGCGCGTGAGCGATCGCAAAGGAAATGTGGACGTTCCACCCGAGCAGGCAGCGCTCGCAGAACAAGTTTATAAAACAGGGAAACCCGTAATTACCGTGGGATTCGGGAGCCCGTATTTGATCGAAAGATTCCCGCAGGCGGAGACGTGGCTCGCAGCCTTTGGCATCAGCGACGTCGCGCAAATCTCCGTGGCGCGCGCGCTGTTTGGAGAAATTCCCTTGCGCGGGCATTTGCCCGTGACTGTGCCGGGCGTGAATTTGAAAGCGGGATTCGGAATCGAAGTGCCAGCAAATCCCATGACGCTGCAACCGATCGACGCGCGCGAGGATGGGCAGTTGCGGCCGGCGTACGAAGTCGTAGAGAAGGCCGTGAAGGACAAAGCTTTTCCGGGAGCGACGCTTGCCGTCGGATACCACGGAAAAGTGGCGATTCATGCCTTCGGGAAATTGAGTTATGGCGCGAAGTCACCGGTAGTCAAGCCGACGACGATGTACGACATTGCGTCGCTAACGAAAGTTGTGGTCACGACAACGCTCGTAGCGAAGCTCGCCGAGGGCGACTTTCCCGTGCCGCTGGATTTGGATACAAAGATCGAACGGTATCTGCCGGAGTGGGCGAACGGGCCGCAGCCGGAATGGCGGCATCGCGTCACCGTGCGGCACTTGCTAACGCACACTTCCGGCTTGCCACCGTTCAAGGAATATTGGCGCACGTCGAAGAGCAAGCAGGATACGCTCGAGAAGATTTTTGCCGAACCACTCGAGTACGAGCCGGGAACGAAGGAAGTCTATTCGGACTTGGGAATTATTTTGATGGCCGAGATTATCGAGCGACTAACGGGAAGAAAGCTCGATGATTTGGCGAACAGTTTCATTTTCTCGCCGTTGGGAATGAAAGATTCGATGTACAAACCGCCGAAGAAACTCTGGCCGGCAATTGCGCCGACAGAAATCGACAACAATTACCGGCACCGGCTGATTCAAGGCGAAGTGCACGACGAAAACGCCTACGCGATTGGCGGCGTTTCGGGACACGCGGGAGTGTTCAGCACAGCGCCGGATCTGGCGGTATTTTGCCAGATGTTGCTGAACGGTGGTGTGTACGCACATCAGCGAATTCTGCGGCGCGCGACGGTGGCACAGTTCACCACGCCGCAGCAACTTTCCGGCGGGACGCGCACGCTCGGCTGGGCGGTGCCCACCGAAGGCGGTTTGAGCGGGCACTATTTTTCGGCTCACAGCTTCGGACACACGGGATTTACGGGAACCTCGATCTGGATCGATCCCGACCGGCAACTTCTTGTAGTGTTCCTGACAAATCGCGTGTATCCGACACGCGAGAATCAGAAGATTCAACAAGTCCGGCGCGATTTGCACGATGCCGTGATGCAGGCGCTGGGATTTGCCTCGGTCGCAGCGCCGAAGTAAGACAGTTTACCGTTTACCGTTCGCAGTTTGGGGTTTTTCATTTTTTGTTTTTGGCTTTTTGTTTTTGGTCCTTACTCTTTGGCTTCCGGTTGCGTTGCCTAGTGGGCCAACTACTCCTCCGCGCCCTCAACGCATAAGTAGGAATTTGTGAGACGCTGAAAGAAGCAACAACTACGTGGGTGGACCACCTGTAATGAAATTCGGCGGACGAACTTTTTTCACTTTCTGGATTCTCGTTGTGCCGGTGCTCGCAATTTCCACTCAAATCAGGGCGCAAGCGCAGGCGGCGGGCGGGGCGGCGACGCAAAGCGCGACCGATGATGCCAATTCTGCGGCGGCAAGGGCCGCGGCGCGAAAAAAGAGATTTGAGGAAATCAAGCGGCGGCTGGAGCTCGGCGAGGATGCGGAGAACTTGGACGCGGGCGACGACGGTGGTGGAATCATGCGAATTGTGTCCATCACACCGCATGTGAATACGGATGCGAGCAACCGGCACACGACGGAGTCGCTACAGATCGTCTATGAATTGGAAACGCAACTTTCAGAGGGGAGCATCGAGGTGGTCAGCGCGGGGCGCGTAACGGCTCAATACGGCCTGCCTTCGCTGAAGGCAGGACGTCACACAATGACGATCCCCAAGGGGATGCCACTCGCGAATGATCCATACACGTTCACCTGCAATCTGGAAGGGTCGCGCTATAGCGGGGTCACATTGATGGTGGACAGTTTGTGGGACAACCGGGACCGGGACAGCTCGAACACAGAGTTTCCCCGGGAAGAGGACGAATCCATTTACGATTACACGCCGGAGCCGCCGCCCGAGGATCGAGACGAACCAAGCGATGCCGCGGCGGCATTCCGCGGCGACGAAATAGGCATCACGTCGTTCAATATCCCAGCTAAGCGCAATCGCGCCCGGCGCAGCGTGGGGAAGCCGATGGAGATCCAAATCCTGGGAGTTGGATTCGCGGAGGGCTCCGCCGTCGAATGCTCGAAACAAATGGGCAACCAACCGAAGATTGAGGCTGGGACGCGCGTACATGACGTGCGCATCGTCTCGACGCTATCTCATGATATGAACAACCAAATCCCGGTCTTGAAGGCGGGACGATTCAACGTGCCGGAAGAAATCGCCGCGCACGGGACGTATTTGCGGATTGTAGGGAAGGCGAAGTAGTTAGCAGGTCGCAAGAATATTCCTCAGTGCTGGCCAAAGACTTAACTACGCTGGAGAGCTCCAGGACCTCGATGTGCTTGGGACACTCGTCCCAATTGTGCCGCCAGCAGACAATGATGTCGCAGCCATGCAAAGGATGCCGGTGGTCGCGGAAATTCCTGCTCTCAAATTCAAATTCGATGTTCACGCGCTGCCATCGTTCGGGACCAGTCTGCCGCTTGGCCTCGCAGTCGGGGAATCCCGTTTGGACGGCTTCCACCAGGAAGCCCAGTTGTTTCGCGAGCATGCCAAAGAGGAGAACCACGCCCTGTTCGTTCACCGGTTCGTGGCGCAACTCGTAGAAGTTTGTGGGATTACCGTAGGTCGGGCGGTCTCTGAGCGGCGCGTGTTGCACTTTGTTCGGCAAAATGGTGGAAGCGGAGTCCTGCTTGGGCTCGGAAGTTCTTTTTTGCTTGCGAGCAGGAAGGAGCGCCAGCACATCGGCCCATCCCCGCCTGCCCTTGGCAAACTTGCGAAAAGCTTCCGGCATCTTTGACCATGGACCGATTCGTCTTTGGAGCGTGGTCGGATCATACTT
>JAWOLO010000132.1:0-2828 GCA_033853375.1 Terriglobia bacterium | reverse complement strand
GGAAATTCCCGCTTCCCGCGGCGTGCAAGGGCCGGGAGAGATGACAATGCGCTCCGGCTTGCGGCGGGCGATTTCCTCGACGGTGATTTTGTCGTTGCGATGGACTTCCACGTCGCAACCAAGCTCGCCGAGATACTGCGCGAGGTTGTAGGTAAACGAATCGTAGTTATCCAGCAGCAGAATCATCGTCACTTCCCTGCCCGATTTACGCCCGTCGCTGCTTCCAGCGCGGTCAGCAAAGCTTTCGATTTGTTGACGCTCTCTTGATATTCGCCTTCCGGCGTGGAATCCGCAACGATGCCGCCGCCAGCCTGCACATAGGCTACGCCGTTTTTGACCACCATGGTACGAAGCGCGATACAGGAGTCGAGGTTGCCCGCGAAATCGAGATAGAGTATCCCACCCGCATAAATGCCGCGGCGCGTGCGCTCGAGCTCTTCGATGATTTCCATGGCGCGCACTTTCGGAGCGCCGGAAACCGTTCCTGCGGGAAAGCAAGCCATCAAGGCATCAAAGCAATCGACGTCCTCGCGCAAGCGGCCACGGAGGCTCGAAACGATGTGCATGACGTGTGAGTAGCGCTCAACAGTGAGGAGCTTTTCTACCTTCACCGTGCCGTACTCGCAAACGCGGCCAAGGTCGTTTCGGCCGAGGTCGACGAGCATGATGTGTTCGGCGCGCTCTTTCTCGCTCGCGAGCATTTCGCGTTCAAGGCGCTGGTCTTCGACTTCGTCCTTGCCGCGGCGTCGCGTGCCGGCGATGGGACGGTAGAAAACGTCGCGGCCCTGGACCTTGACGAGCATTTCGGGGGAGCTGCCGACGACCGCAACGTCGTTGAGCTGAAGATAGAAGAGATACGGCGATGGATTCAGCGCGCGCAACTGGCGATAAACCTCAAACGGATTTGCCTGCGTTTTCGCGGAGAAGCGTTGGCTCAGCACGACCTGGAAAATATCGCCCGCGCGGATATACTGCTTGGCCTTTCTGACGACATCCAAATATTCCGGCCGGCGGAAATTGGAACTGACTTTCAGCGAAACGCGTGTGGGAGTCTTTGATGATTTTTTCGGGTGCTCAGCAGCAACAGGCTCTTCGAGGAGCTGACGCGTCTTCTTGATTTCGCGAACGGCAGCATCATATTTCGAGCGCAAGCTGCCATGGCCCTCGGTGAATACGTTGCGAACAATCCACAAGCGGTGCTGAACGTGATCGAAGGCAATCAGGCCGTGATAGAACATGAGGACAGCGTCGTATAAGCCGATTTCATCGCGCAGGCGTTTCGGAAGACGCTCGATGAGACGAACCATGTCGTAACTGAAATAGCCGATGGCTCCAGCGACAAGAGGAGGCAAACCAAGAAGACGGACCGGACGAAAGCGCTCGACGCGCTCGCGCAAGAAAGAGATGGGATCACGCTCTTCCCAGACCAAGCGTTCGCGATTTTCGAGAACGCACGCACCATTCCCATAGCGAAAGACTTCCTCCGGATGCGCACCGGCAAACGTGTAACGCGCGATTTTTTCGCCGCCTTCAACGCTTTCGAGGAGAAACGAGTAGCGCGCGCCTTGGGCAATGCGCAAGTAGGCACTCACGGGAGTCAGCAGGTCCGCAGAAAATACGTCGTACACAGGGATGAGATTCCCCTGTTTCGCGAGGCGCTGGAATTCGCGGAAGTCGGGCTTAATCATGGATGAATGAGTTTACGTTCCAACATGGAAAGTCCAAAGTTGAAATAATGTTTGTTAAACGAGCGCGAATGCAGACGATTTACAGCTTCGAAGGAAGAGATGTTAAGAACGCCATCGCAAGGCGGAAAGGACAGCACGGCGCATGGCAGCTTCGGGAGCACGCTTCCCGGTCCAGATTTCCCATTGCGCGAAGCCTTGTGCCAGAAACATGTTCACACCGGACACCGTGGCAATCCCCTTTTTCGCAGCAATCTCCAAGAGTTTCGTCTTTTCGGGGCGGTAAATGAGGTCCATGACGATGCGACATTGTAACTCACCTGCCGACAGAGGGGAAATGTCTTCGTGAGGGTGCATACCGACGGGAGTGGCGTTCAAAATGGCATCAAAGGATTGCGTTCGCAGGGCGCGGCGGGGAAGCGGTTCTCCGCCGACTGCGCGGGCCAATTCTTTCGCGGCGTTTTCGCGACGGGCGCTGATGAAGACTTGCGCTCCGGCCCGCGCCAAAGCAAACGCAGCGGCACGCGCCGAGCCGCCAGCGCCAAAAATCAGCACGCGGCTGCATTTGATGCGTAGCTTGCGTTGCAGCGCACGAAGCACTCCGACGTAATCCGTGTTGCAACCGTACAGAGAGGCATCACGCCGGACTATCACGGTGTTTACGGCACCAATTTCCGCTGCCAGCGGTTCGCATTCTTTCAGATGTTTCAGGATGGCCCGCTTATGCGGGATCGTGATGCTGAACCCTTTGATTCCAAAGTCTGGGATGGCCTTTAGAAAATCTCCTAGCTGATGGACCAGAAACGGAAGATAGACTGCATTCACGCGGCGCGCTGCAAATCCCGTGTTATGGAGCAAAGGCGAGAGCGAGTGGCCAATGGGATCGCCGATGACACCGTAAACCCGGGTCGCGCGCGTGAGTAAGTGCGCGCGATAGAGACGTAGCATGTCGTCTAAAGAAACCTGGCCGGGCGCCGTGGTTTCCGCCACCGGCGCGTAGGCGAGTTCGCTGCCTTCGCGGAGGGCAAGAAGCCTCGCAGGCAAACCGACGTCTCCCATGGGCACCGCCACAAAGTTTCGAGAGCGTCGAGCCACTTTCAGGAGGCGAACGCTGTCGGCGATGGTGTTAGCCTGCGCAGCAAT
>JAWOLO010000131.1:0-7147 GCA_033853375.1 Terriglobia bacterium | reverse complement strand
ATTTCCGGCGGCGTGAACACTTTTTCGCCAAGCCGCACGCGAATGACGTTGTTGCTCAAAGGATCGATGCGAAATGGGAAAAGCTTCAGTTCATCCTGAACATCCGCAGGCCCGCGGCCCATCAACCTCTTCACAGAATAAATCGTGCGCTCGGGCTGCGTGAGGAGCCGCCGCTTCGCCGGCTCGCCCACGATAACGCTGCCGTCCGCATCAATGCTCACGACTGACGGACACAGCGTCGATCCATACGGACCCGCGACGCACTTCGGCTGGCCCGTCTGCGCATCCGTATACGCAACGAGGCTATTTGTTGTCCCAAGATCGATTCCGACGATCCTTCCCATGCCTTCGATCAAACCTCCGCCAGTTCCTTGGCGACATTCGTGACCAGATTCCGGATGTACGAGCGGCGATTCAGCAATTCATTGAGCTTTGCCATGATTTTTTTTCGCGTTGTTGAATCACCGGTGAGAGCGGCGTCCCATTCGCGCGCGGCAGTTTGCAGTTCGCCGTCGAGTTCATGAAGCTTCTCCTGAAAATTCTTCTCGGCAGCTTCGAGCCGCGCTTTCAGCCCGGCCAAATCCTCACCGGAAGTTCTTGCTTCTCGCAATTCATCCAGCGATTCGTTCAGTTCGAAAACTTCCTCGAGCAATTCCGGCGGCGCCTGCTGTTTCTTCTCTCCTTCTTTGCGTTCGCCTTCGATCGCCAGCAAATATTCGACGCGCGCGACGGGATCGCGCAGCGTGCGATATGCGTCATTCAACTCCGAACTGCGCTTGAGCGAAAGCTCGCGTTCTTGCTCGGTGGCATTCACGAAATTGTCCGGATGCAGTTTCCAACTCAGCTGCAGGAATTTTTGTTCGAGCTGACTCATTTCAATCCACAACTTGCGTTGCATCTCGAACAAAGCGAAGTAGTCAATGCCCTGCGGCAATTGCAACAGCTTTCCGCAGCTCGAACAGAAATGCGTGCCCAGCGTGCGCTCGTGACAGTTCCAGCAAACGAGCGGAGGTTGTGCGGATGTGGGAACCGGAGTCATAATTTTTCAGGAACTCCTAATGATGCACAAATGAGCACAAAAAAAGTGGCTGGCGAGCGCGGCTGCCAACCACTTGTCAGACTCGCCTGTGTGTCTCCCGCGACGAAGCTAAACCCAAAACAGAATCGGGAAACCAACAAAAAACAGATCCCCCGTTTCAAAAACATCCGGAGCGCATAAAACGTGCCCCTCGGAATGACACGATGGCGTTTCTCTCGCCGAGCCGCTTAGGCGGTGAAAGAGCTGCCGCAGCCGCAATTCCGCGCCGCATTGGGATTCTGGAAGACAAATCCCTGGCGCATGAGCGTCTCTTCGTACTCCAGCGTCGTGCCATTCAAGTACAAAAAGCTTTTGGGGTCCACGAAAATGCGCGCTCCGTGCTCTTCGAAAATTTTGTCGCGGTCGCGCGGTTGGGTATCCAGGCGCATTGCGTACGACAAGCCGGAGCAGCCGCCACCCTGCACGCCTACGCGCAAGCCGCCAACTTCCGGCGACACGCCTTCCTTTTCGAGTAGCGCGCGGATCTTCTGCGCAGCACGCTGGGTGAGGTGGATCGCGGAAACGTTGGGGAGGCCCCCCTCTATTTTTGTGTAATTGTTCATTCTAAAGCACTTAGATTTCTAGTAAGTCATTTAGAATCAACATTTATGAGACACCTTGCAAGTGTTGATTCCAAAGCACTTGGCGCCATCCACCCCGTCTCGCTAATCGTCACGGTCCGAGTGACCGACTCCTCCCACAGAGGGAGGGGAGAAGAGGTCGGGCCAGAGCAATCCTAGTGCGACGCCTTCTCGGCCGTCGGCACTTCGACCCCGTTCTTTTTCTTCCAGTCGCCGATAGCGGCCTTAATGGCGTCTTCGGCGAGCACGGAGCAGTGGATCTTCACCGGCGGAAGCGACAGCTCGCGGACGATGTCCGTGTTCTTGATGGCCAGCGCCTCATCGACGGTCTTGCCTTTCACCCACTCTGTGGCGAGCGAGGAGCTGGCGATGGCCGACCCGCAGCCGAAGGTCTTGAACTTGGCTTCTTCAATGACCTGCGTCTCCGGATTGATTTTCATCTGCAGCTTCATCACGTCGCCGCACTCCGGCGCACCGACGAGACCGGTCCCAACGTTGGGATCGTTCTTCGGGAGGCTACCGACGTTGCGGGGATTGTTGTAATGATCCACTACTTTGTCGCTGTATGCCATTACCCGTTGCTCCTTGCCAGATTTTCGAGACTTACGAAACCCGCGCTCTTCACAGCCTTGTCCGAGAGCGTCACATTCGGCACGGAAGCCGAACGGCCCGCGGTCAACTGGCGAAGAGCATCCTTAATGTACTCCGCTCCGAGCCCGAGCATCTTCAAGAAAGCGCGCACCTGCTGAAGTTCGCGAAAGGAGCGCTCACCCCCGGTCTCTTCCTCCGAATCGTACGGCACAAAGCTCACGCGGAAAGCCGCGCCGGTGCCTGCGATGGAGCGATGGATCCGAATTGTTCCTTCATTTGCCATTTTTATCTTTCATTCCTTCTAGGCGGTTTGCCATTTCATTTTTGAGATGTCGATTCCCTCTTTGGCCATTTCGTAGAGCGGCGAAAGCTCGCGCAGCTTGGTCACGACTTGCACCATCTTGTCGATGACATAGTCGACCTCTTCTTGCGTATTGAAACGGCCCAGGCCGAATCGAATCGATGTGTGGGCGAGGTCTTCGCCTACACCTAAAGCTTTGAGTACATAGCTAGGTTCGAGGGTTGCCGAGGTACAGGCCGAACCGCTTGAAACCGCCACGTCATTGATGCCCATGAGCAAGGACTCGCCTTCCACATAGGCGAAGCTCATATTCAGGTTATTGGGCAGGCGGTGCTCCAGCGAGCCATTGACGTAAACTTCGTCCAGCTTGGCTTCCAGCCCCGCTTTCAGCCGGTCGCGCAGGCCGCGAAGCCTCACGCTCTCTTCGGGCATTTCCTTTTGCGCGATTTCGCAAGCCTTGCCGAGTCCCACAATACCGGGCACGTTCAGCGTGCCGGAACGCATGCCGCGCTCATGCCCGCCGCCGTCAATGATGGCGGAGAGTTGCACGCGCGGATTGCGGCGCCGTACGTACAGAGCGCCAACTCCCTTGGGTCCATAAATCTTGTGTGCGCTGATGGCCAGCAGGTCGATATTGTCCTTCTGGACGTCGACGGGAATCTTGCCCACAGCCTGCACACCGTCTACTGCAAAGAAAATTCCATGTTCCTTGGCAATCTTGCCGATTTCCGCGATCGGATTGATCACGCCAATTTCATTGTTGGCGTACATGATAGTGATCAAAATCGTGGTCGGCTTGATAGCCGCCTTCAAATCCTCGAGACTGACGCGCCCATCCCGCTGCACCGGGAGATAGGTCACTTCAAATCCGTGCTTTTCCAGGTTCTTACAGGTATCGAGCACGGCTTTGTGCTCGATCGACTGGGTGATGACGTGGTTGCCCTTTTCGCGGAACATTTCCGCGATGCCCTTGATCATCAGGTTGTCCGATTCCGTGGCGCCGCTGGTAAAGATAATCTCCTTAGCAGTGGCGTTGATCAGTGAAGCCACCTGCTGCCGCGCGTTTTCCACTGCCTCTTCGGCCGACCAGCCGAAGGAGTGGTTGCGGCTTGCCGCATTCCCGAACTTGCCGGTGAAATACGGCATCATTGCCTCCAGCACCCGTGGGTCAACCGGCGTGGTGGCGTGATTGTCCATGTAAATCGGCAGTTTGACGGCCATGTTCCCTCTTCTCCCTACCTGCGGTAGTCAGGCTAAGTCCTTAATGCCACGAGCGTAGGCTCGTGCGGATCCTCGCTCATCTGTGCAATGGTCACCGTGCTCAAAACGTTCAAAATGCTCTCATTCACGCGGCGCAGCGGCTCTTTCACCGAACATCGTTGCGTGGCATCGCAATCCCCGTGGTTCGTCACGCAAGAGGTAATCAGCACGGGCCCATCAATCGCGGAAATCACATCCAGAGCGCTGATCTGCGACGGCTCCTTTGACAGTTGATATCCCCCGCTCGAACCGTGCTTCGCCGCTACGATGGACTTGTGCGCCAGCTTCTGGAGCACCTTGGCCATGAGCGTGGCTGAGATGCCGTACTCTTCGGCGATTTCGTTGGCGCTACAGGCGTGATCACCACGGTGCAGCGCCAAGTGCTTCACGGCAATCAACCCGTAATCTGCTTTCTTGGAAAGCTTGAACATCGAGCCGAGACTCTCTCAACCCCCCAGATATGCGACCGTTCTAGTCGCACATACAATATACTCGCTGTCGGGTGAAAAAGTCAATCCATTTTCGGCCAAATAGATTTAGATAAACCATTTGTTTTTTGTTACTTACAAGAGGATTAAAATAGTCCGAATTTGATGTGAATTTTTCAAGTCAACCGCAGGTTCTCGCAGTGAATCCTAGTAGGAGATTTCATCTTTCGGCAATAATCCGCCGAGGGGGATAGGCCGCATGCTGGGTTTCTCGGTTAGAAACAACAGAGGCTGGGGGCACGCTCAGCTTGCTCCAACCGCTTATAGCGCGATCCTCATCTTTTTTCTGCCCTTAGCTGCTCGGACGCAACCGGGGCCTACCCGCCCGCCAACTTCAGCGGAGAGTGAATCCCATAAGCCAGCTCCCACTTTGCGTGCCGATCAGACCTTTACGCTCGTTGGTGCCGGAGACATCGCCACATGCAAGCATATTCAGAGTGCGGAGGCCACGGCCAAGTTAATCGAGGCGATTCCAGGCACGGTATTTGCCGCAGGCGACCTCGCCTACGAAAAAGGCAGCTCAGAGGAATTCAAAGATTGCTATGACCCGGCATGGGGCCCATTTAAGGACCGGACGAAACCTGCCTTGGGAAACCACGAATACGGGAACCATAACGCCACGGGGTATTTCCAGTATTGGGGCCCGCAGGCTGGGCCGGAAGGCAAAGGCTACTACAGCTATGATTTAGGTGATTGGCACATCGTGGTGCTGAACACGAATTGCAACATCAAGACGATGGGCGGCTGCGATAAGGACTCGCCTCAGGAAACCTGGCTGCGGGAGGATCTGGCGAAGCATCCCAACGCCTGCATTCTAGCATACGGCCATCACGCCCTTTTCAGCAGCGGCGTTTACAAGGAACATGCGCTGCATCCGCGGCTTCGCCCGTTCTGGGAAGACTTGTATGCCGCGCACGGCGACCTGATTCTTGCAGGCCATGAACATTCCTATGAGCGATTTGCGCCTCAAGACCCCAATGGGAATCCGGATCCCGCGCATGGCATCCGGGAAATCGTTGCGGGCACAGGCGGAAGGAGCCACGACCCGCTCGGAGTGCCGACTCTTAACAGTGAAGTGCGCAACTGGAAGACCTACGGAGTGCTGAAACTTACGCTGTCTCCTGGGAAATACCACTGGGAGTTTATTCCGGTGGAGGGCCAGACGTTCCACGATTCCGGCGACGGCGTATGCCACAATCAGCCGTCCAGCGCGGACTGAGAGTAAGAGGTTATAAGTTCTGAGTTTTAAGTTTTTAGCAGAAAAACGTAAGTTGTAGTCAATGACTCTGGCTTAGGGGCAGATTTGCGCTGGACAAGAGCCGCAAATCTCATTTTCCACCCACGCAAGTTCCGCTGATGGCGGCAGCTTCGACGAGTTTCTGCACGGCAGGTACGGGGATCAGGAGCAACTGAGCTTTCTCTTGTTTCAGTTGTTCGAGCGTGGCGACCTGCTGCGTTTTCCAGGTGTCCGGCGCGGGCTGATGTTTGGCAATGGGGTCGAGCGCGGCAAGGCCAATCGTCCCCAGCGTGGAGAGGTCCTTTGATCTTCCCGCCACTTCCTGAACCAGGAATGAGCGCTGCGCGAGCGGCTGCAGCCTGGCGTCATTGTCGCGCCAAAGGGAGAATTGCGCGCGAAGCCGCGCCCCTGCATCGGCGTCCAGGCAGGAACTGGAAATGAATCTATCTGCCAACTCGCCGAAGCGCCTGCCGGCATCGCTTTCCAGAGGCACGGCGTCCACTACGCGGTTCATGGGCGTCAAGCTGGTTGGCTCGACGGGGGCGGTGCGTTCGCGCGTGTAATCCTTGACCGGTTCCACTACATCTGCCAAGGTTCTCAGCGCGGCAAACTCCTCGGGCGTCGCGCTGCCGCCTGCAATGCGGTGCAGCATCTTGGCGTAGTACGTGCGGTGAGTCAGTCCAAGCCATCCCAGCTTCACGCTTATGGGATCGAGCCGCGCATACATCGACGCGGGATCGGTGATTTCTTGCGGAGACCACAAGCGTTCGGCGATGGCGGCGTTCCTGGGCCAGATGCGCGAATCGATGTTCTCTGCGTCTACGTATTCCGCCCACATGCAGGACTCGCCGCCGAGAATAAGTTGTTTTTCTTGCGGAGTGAGATTGGCCGCGTCGCCACCCATCGGATCCACGGCGTAGTGCCGCGCAGCAGACCAGCCGAGATCGAGGTAATAGCCATTCGAAAGAATTCCGCGATAGCCCTGCTTCGCCGCAGCGGCCAGCGAAGCCTGCCCCCGCCAGGACTGAATAGTGATGTCCTTCGGCAAAGTCGGATCCAGGATTTCATCCCAGCCAATCATGCTCTTGCCGTGCTTTGCTACGATGGGCTGAAGCCGCTTGTTGAAATAAGCCTGCAGAGCCTGATTGTTTTTGATGCCGTGGGCGCGCATGAATTCCTGAACTTGCTTATTGGCGTCCCATTGCTTGCCGTTCACTTCGTCGCCGCCAACGTGAAAAAACTTGTCGGCGAACAGTTTCGACATCTCTCCGATAAACTCGTCGAGGAATTTGTACGCGCTCTCCTTCGTGGGATCCATGGCGGGATCGAAAACGCCCCAGTGGCGCTCGATTTCGTAGGGGCCGGAAGCGCTGGCGAGTTCGGGATAGCCGACAAACCAGGCCGTGCTGTGACCCGGCACATCGAATTCCGGCACGACGCGGATGCCACGATCGCGCGCATAGGCAATCACGTCGCGAATTTCGTCCTGCGTGTAATAGAGCCCGTCGGATCCCAGCTCCTGTAATTTGGGAAATCTCTTGCTTTCGACCCGGAAGCCCTGGTTGTCCGAGAGGTGCCAGTGGAATACATTCATTTTCACGGCTTCCATGC
>JAWOLO010000130.1:0-12643 GCA_033853375.1 Terriglobia bacterium | reverse complement strand
ACTTTGTGGGACGTTTACCTCGATGCTCCCAATATCTCTTCTGCATCACAAATCTGGTTGACTTACCCCAATAACTCGCAGCCTGTGGTGAAAGACTCCACCTCAGGGCAAATCAAAATCCTGTTTCCTCTCCCCACCTCTTCTACTTCGACGACAACTACGACCACAACGACTCCTCCTTCCACCGGCGCACGGCTTCGTCTCAACGCTTCGGACCTTGCGACTTCGGGGACCGTCACTGTTTCCGTTGTCGACCCGGCTCAGCCGTGTAACAGCCTTGCGGTAGGAACGCCATGCACAGCCACCGGCGCAACCAGCTTTAACATCATCCCCGTGCGGCCCACTTCGACGGCCTCGGTCCCCGACGACGTGGTGCAAGGCAGGCTGGCGCAGCAGGCTCGCGTCATCATTGATGGCGGCTACTTTGGCCCCAAAGGAACCCTTGCGGCGCCTTCCTTTCAAGGCACCGCGCTCGTGCTGGACCAGAACAACCCTTCCACTTCGCGTCAATTGAATACTTTGATGTCCACGCAGCAGATCAATCAGGGCAATCCCGGTCTCTATCCCCTCTCGGTTGCTAGTAACGTCACTCCGGCTCCGACTCCGAACAATCCTTCGGTCACAAACATTGCCGTTTTCCCTGATTATTCCAGCACGCCGCCACAGGTTGTCGCCTCGGGGATCGCCGCGGGCACGAATCCCAGTGCCATTGACATCGATCCAACGATTGGTGTTGCCGTTGTGGCCGAGGCGGGGTCAAGCACGGTACCAAGCGGAATACAGTTTTACGCCATCGGGAAAGGAACGCTCACGCCGATTGATTCCACGGGAGCCACTTGCGCTACTGCTTGTCCGATCACAAGCCAGAGTTTTGCAGGCGTTTCGATCAATACGCCCACGGGAATCTCCGTAAACCGGACCAATCACACGGTGGCCGTCGTCAACTATGGCAACCAGTCCGTCACCGTCCTGCCCATCCCCGTTCCTGGAGCTGCTTCACAAACTCCCGCTCCCAGCACTCCATTTACCGTAGACATTTCAGGCGCGCTGCAAGGTGCCGTGACTCCTGCGCCCATTCCTTACTCCATCGGCGTTGACCCCGATTCCAACATGGCCTTGGTGGCTTACTCTTCGACCGTCGTTTCTACCTCTGCAAATCTCGGATTCGTTGTCAATTTAAACCCTGATTCCACAACAAATACCAATCCTTACGGTTGCATTTTGGACCATGCGCTCAATCCGTCCTCGACCAAGGCGGGACAATGCCTTTACGCGCAGGTCACCCTGAACAATGGCGCCTACCCGCAAATTGCTACTGCGTCGCACGGACATTTGGCGATCGTGACGCCTGGTGGTTCGGGAGTGGTCAACGGCGTGGATGTCACCAAGCCTTCCAACTCGAACGTAATCCTTTCTGCGACGCTCACAGCGGGTCTCGTTACCGTAACCGTCGATACCACTAAGTGCCCACAGGGAGTCCCGCCAACCTCCACGAGCACAACGAACCCCTGTCCGCTCCTGATGACCCCTGGCAATGCCGGCACCGTCCTTCTCACGGGGGTGAAGCCCGGCAATTCCGCGAACGACGCGCTCTTCAATGGAAACTTTCCCGTAAATGTGACCAGCAGCAACAGTTTTACTTACACAGTGAATAACACGACGGCCAGTGATTCCGGTTCAGGTGGCACGGTCTTCTACGGTCCTCCCAACCAAATAGTCCAGATTACTCAGACTCTTCAGGGGGTAGCTATCAACCCCATCACTCGCACCGCGGCCATGGCCGACGCGAATTCTACCAGTCTTCAGATTGATACTCTGAATTCGCTCGACCAATCCGTCGGTTCCCTCGGCTTTTCTGCTACCTGTACCGCCTTCAACACTCCATGCGCGGGGGCCCCAGAGTTGCTTCGGACGACCGGGATAGCCTGGCAGCCTTACACGAACGAACTGGTCTCTTATAATCCCAACCTCAACCAGGTGTCCATTTCGGATCCCGTGAGCCGCCAGCGCTACGCCTTTGCCTGCGAGTTGAACAATGCCACTAAGACCAACGCGGGCACTGCGTGTATTACAAACCCCAATGCCCCCTCAACGGCTTGCGCCTCGGTGTCCGCTTGCCAGCAAATGTTCCTGAACCAAATCACTTTGCAAGGCACTGGCACGGCGGCCTTGAGCGTGAATAACGGCACCACAGGCTCTCTCACACTGTGGGGAGGCATCGCTGTCGATCCGGCCACGAATCAGGCTTTCGTCCTTATGTCCGGGAGCGGCACCCTCGACATTATTGATTTGGGCGGGCCCGGCACGACGACCCCGATAAAGCCCACGCATGTTTCGGAAGTGCTTGTCCCCAGTCCCACGCCCGGCGTCGGCGTCATCGGCGGCATCCCCAATGCCTTGGTGCCTCAAGCGACATTGACCTGCGTGCCGCCGCCCGGTTCTCCCGCCGGCACTTGCAATCTATCCGGCGTAAAGATCTTTGGCACCGGCTTTGTCTCCCCCGTGCAGGTGCGCCTCGATGGTGTGGACATCACCACACAGGGCGGCACGGTCGACAATATTGCGGCGAACGGCCGCGAAGTGGACGTAACCATCCCGCCGTTCTTCCTCTCCGCCCCTCATCACTATGCGTTGGATGTCCTGAGCAACGGCGCGCAGTCCAACGCAGCTGACTTCATCGTCATCCAGTCAGTGCCCCTGTCTGGAGTCTGCACGGATTCCAGCGGCAACCCCGTTAATACACAACCAAGTTCGGTGGCCATCGCCGATCAAATTGCCAATGGACCTTTCTCGCCCTTCGCCCTGATTAGCGTGTCCGGCTGCAACAGCGTAGTGAGACTTGACTTGAATCCCGCCAGCCCGACATTCGGCCAATTGCTCGGCAGCCCCATTTCTGTGGGAGCGACTCCGCAGGGCGTCGCGATCAGCCAGAAACTGGGCCTCGCCGTCGTCGCCAACCACGGCACCAACACGGCTTCCATCCTCGATCTGACGCAAAGTCCACCAGTTGAGAAAGTCCCCGACGTGACCACGGGCAACGGTCCCACAGGTGTGGGCATTGATGACGCGATTGGCGCAGCCGTCGTTGCTAACACCAGCGCAAATACGGTTAGCGTCATCAATCTGGCGTCGTTGTTCCCGCCGTCGGGCACGACTCCTCCCACAAGTTTGACCGCTACAAGCATCGGAGGAATCCAACTGCCGATTGCCGTCGCCATCGACCCTGACCGCGGCACAAACAATCAGGGCATTGCGGTTGTCACTGCCGTTTCGTTGAGCAGTGGCCTCGGCCCTTCCGGCTCCCTGGCCGTAGTCGAGATCGGTTTTGCCACACCCATTCTTAGCACCACGTCTTCCTCCGGCTTTGTCTCGAGCACGCCCACCGGTGTCGTTTTCGATCCCACGGTGGTTACCGGGACGGCCAACCCCGGCACTTTTTATGCCAACTCCAGCGGCACGAACACCATTACGCAATTCAACCCGGACACGGGAGGGGGCAGCTCGGTGAACGTGGGTGTCAATCCGACTTCTATCGCAATAAATCCCCAGACTGGCGCAATTCTCACGTCCAACTCCGGCAGCAACACCATTTCTATCGTCGACACACTCTCGAATCCGTTTAAGACGCAACAGACTCTGGGCATTCCGGGTTCGCCCACCTTCGGCGTGGCCATTGACCAGTTTACGAACTTGGCGGTAATCGTGGACCAGGCAAACATGCGTGTTTTGCTCTTCCCCATGCCGAACTGAGGGAGCAGTTCATCGTGGGTTGCGCGCGGGCGCCTCTCGAGGCGTGCGCTGCGGTTCCTATAGCCGCTTGCGATTGCAGAGAAGGAACGCGTCGGCTATACTTGCACGTTTGCAGTGCCTTCGTTTTACCCGCTGGGGGAGTGGGAAAAGTTAAAAAGTTTAGGTTTAGCTGGCTGGGCCTTGCCTTGTTCCAGCTTTCCGAATTGCTTCAATCGATAAGGAGAATAAAGTGAATTCCAGGATGAAAATGTATACGGTTGCCCTCGCCGTTGCCGGCCTTCTGGTTGTTGCTGCGGTCCGGGCGCAGTCCCCTGCCGCGAGTCCGGTCGCGCCGGGCAAGGTCGGCGTTATCAATATTCGCGGGGCCATCGGCAGCACCGCCGAGGGCAAACAGGCGCAGGCAGAGTTGCAATCGCAGTTCGCGCCGCGCCAGACGGAACTCGAAAATATGAACAAGCAGATCAACGATCTTCGTCAGCGCCTGGCGGCCTGCGAAGGCAAATGCAGCCAGGACGAGATTCAGCGCCTGACCACGCAAGGGCAGCGCCTCACCCAGCAATTCGACCGAAAAAATAATGAGCTGACAGAGGACTCCAACGCAGCCCTGGGCGACGTCATCGACCGCATCGGCAAAAAAATGGTCGACGTCCTTGACCGGTATTCCCGCGAGAACGGCTATACCTTGGTCCTCGATACTTCTGCCCAAAACACGCCGATTCTCTACGCGTCTACGCAGATTGACGTGACCCAGGACATCGTCCGCCTTTACGACCAAGCGTATCCGGTGAAGGGGGCTGCGCCCGCGCAACAGAAGCCTGCAGCTAAACCAGCACCCACAACGCCGACCAAGCCCTAGCAGTTTGCGGAAAAAGCTCGGCAGCACAGCCACTCTTGGCTGTGCACGTTTCGTAAGAGCAATATCATGCCTGTCCGACACGCCCCGGCCAGCCCGGGGCGTTTCTTTTTCTGCTGATTTGAATTTTGCTGTTTTGTGCCGCTTTTGTTTGGGGTCGTTGGGCATTCCATGTTTCGAGAATCACGCGGCTGTGTCTGCTAGTGTTGCTCTTCTTGAAGAGTTTCCTTGGGCTGTGTGATCGTCGTTGTGGTGTCCACCGAAAATAGCAAGTAGTTCGTCAGGGTATGCCGGTGATGGTAGCGCTTCCCCCGCAGTTCCATGAACATTTCCGCGCTCCACGGAAGCCAGAGCGTTGTATGACTTTTGTCAAAAACAACGGAACCGTAGTCTACGATCAAATGGTCGCGCGACAATTGAAGTTCCGGAACCGGCTCGCGAAGGTCCGTTTCCACGTGAAGCACATCATAGCTGCTGGCAGCGATCCATACGCGTCCCTTTAACGGAATGGGAAACTCGCCACGGTTATTCCGCCAGGTCCGAAGTTGTGATGGAATTCCTTTTTTCTGCTCAAACCGCATTTGCCATGCTGCGCGCCCGCGCCAGCTGCCCAGTCCTTCGCACTTATAATCCAAACCATCCGCATAATTCCGGTCGAAGATGTTCACTCCCAGCCCGACGAGCCCCAGCGTGGCCAGCCCGGAAGGGAACGAGCCCAGATTTTCGCCTCCGTCACGCCTCTCATTGACGAACGACACTCCCGGTCGCGGGTGCTCTATGATAACGATGTAACTGAAATCTTTTGTTTTCGCCGGCCCGGGATTGCCGTAAGCATCCACTTCCTGATGCTCGATGTGCTCGGTGGCCAGAAATTTTTCGAAATTTCCCAACTGGCGCGCCGTCCTTGCCTGTGTCCGCTGAATCACGTCGCCTTCTTTGCAGACGACGTCCTGTACTGCAGGGTATTCTTTGCTATCGATGTCCGGCGGCGCCCAAGGCCGCAGGCTTGCCGCCGGCGGAGGCGCGGGCGCCGGAATCAGCGGCGCCGCCACATGCGACACCGTTTCGGCCACGGGCTTGCCGAGTTCGGCAATCTGCGCTCTCGCTTCCGCTGCGCCGGAGTCCTTAGGAAAATTGCGCAAGAGTGTTTCAAATGCCCTTTTCGCCCGGTCTCGCTTTCCCGCGCTCGCCAGGATTCTGCCCAGAAGCAGCCACGCCATCGCGGCGCGTTCCTTCGCCAATTCTGTGGCCCGCGTGGCGTGGGGAATCGCCTTTTCATAATCCTTTTGCAGAAAGTAAGCGTTCGCCAGCAACAGATGTGTGCGCCAGTCCGCGCCGTTCACCTGGTAGGCCTTTTCAAGAGTTTGCGCCGCCGCAGCCGGGTCGCCTGTACGGAGCTCCAACTCTCCTAAGGCCAGAAGAGATCGCTCGTGCGAAGGGTAGATGGATAGCGCTAATTCAAACTTCTTGCGAGCGGCATCAAAGTGTTCCTGAACGTATTCCAGCATTCCCAGAAGGTATTGCACATCAGGGTTGCCCGGTGCCATCTTCGCCGCTTTTTCAAAATGCTTCCGGGCTTCCTCGAATTCGCGCTTCCTCTGTTTTTCAAGCCCTTTGTCAATTTCGCCTTGCAGGCGCGGCGTCATGATGAGAGCGGGTGGCGCGACGCTTCCAGACGCGCCTTCGTTTTCCGGGTGCATGTAAATATAAACCGTGATGGTTGCCCCTCCGGCAAAAACCGAGACGTGCTCCTTCGCCGTTTTGTAGCCGAGGGCCGTTACCTCCACGTCGTATTCGCCGGAGAAAATTTTCGTAAAAGTCGCGGTAGCCCCGTCTTGCGTGGAGGCTGTTCTATAGGATCCTCCCCCTGAGTAAAGTTTCACCATCGCGCCGACTGGAAGAGGCACCCCGGTAGATTCGCGTACGCTGACCGCGACATCAGTATTCTCGGTGGGGAATACGCTTGAACTCGTGGCTGAGCGTTGCGGTGCCGTCGGCGGCCCGGCTGGACGCTGCGCTTCAGCGGGAGGCGCGGAAACAAGGATCGCAACTGACGAAAGGACACACGCGAGGAGTGCTGGGAGCCTGCTGACGGTAACGTCCATCTAACAAATCCACTTAACTCTGTCCTCACAGTAGCTACGCGAATCGTCGCGAGTCAAGTCAATCGTCTCCTTCGGTGGAACGCTTGCCAATAAGAGCCATTTTCTCCATCCTCGCAATTGTTTATAGTAGGCCCTTTCTAAGGGAGGTTCTCATGCCGCAACCATCATCATCCGCTGCCAAGCCCGCGCACAGCAACTTTATGGACCGTGTTCCGCGCCCACCTGTTTTTGCCACTTCTGCCGAAGAACGCCGCCACCGCAAGGAACGCCTCGCCGCCGCTTTTCGCCTCTTCGCGGAATTCGGTTTTGACGAGGGCGTCGCCGGCCACATCACCGCGCGCGACCCCGAGCGCCTCGATCATTTTTGGGTAAACCCCTTCGGCGTGCACTTTGGCCAGATTCGCGCTTCAGATTTGATTTTAGTGGACCATTCCGGAAAAGTGGTTGAAGGTCGTGCAGAAGTCAATCTCGCCGCTTTTGCGATTCACTCGCGCATTCATGCTGCGCGCCCGGACGTTGTTGCCGCCGCACACGCCCATTCGCTATATGGCAAAGCGTGGTCCTCGCTTGGCCGCCGCCTCGACCCCATCACGCAGGATGCATGCGCGTTTTACGAAGATCATGTTGTGTTCGACGACTACAGCGGTGTTGTAGAAGAAACTTCGGAGGGCGATCGCATCGCTCGCGCTCTCGGTGAAAAGAAAGCCGCTATCCTCCGCAATCACGGCCTGCTCACCGTCGGCCACTCCGTCGACGAAGCGGCCTGGTGGTTCATTACTATGGACCGCTCTTGCCAGGCGCAATTGCTTGCGGAGGCCGCCGGCCAGCCGCACAGAATTCCCCACGAAACTGCAAAGAACACTTACGTGCTCGTCGGTTCATCTCTCGCGGGGTGGTTCCAGTTCCAGCCTCTTTGGCAGCGCATCTCGCGCGCGCAACCCGACCTATTTGAATAAGCGCGTTCTCAGTCATGCGGAACCGCCAGGCAGTTTGCGCCCAACAAACGAAAGCGATAGATTTTCGCGGATGCAAGATACGCACGCCGTAGCTTTCACCGATGCGAATGAAGATGACCGCAGGCGTCGCAGCGTTAAGCAGAGCAGAACGGTGGCTTTGCGCCATACCGTCTGCACGGTAAAAGCCAGCGGAATGTAGAAACCTTGTGCCCTTCCGTGCCGTCTCGCGTCACCATCACGAAGTTCGACGGAACGACCGCCACGATCTCCAATTAAGGCGATCCTTGCATTTCCTTCGGTTTCGTTGGCGTTCTTGACAAACTCTTTTCTCAGGGCTGCTCGCATCTCGGGCGGCCCTTTCTCTTCACCGCCAGGATGAATCCCGGCAAAAGCCATTTTGTGATCGCGGGCACCTACGCCTGTAAGCAGGCGCACTGAAACGCTTCCCGCGCCGGACTAGCGTTGGGTTTGGGGATGCGGCGCTTGCGTGCCTTTTGCTACACAGAGTTACAGCAGACCACCCCCGCATCCCCGCAAAACTTTTCGGAAAGGGGTGACAGTATGGCAACCAGAGCGACAGCAGCGAAACTCGCGCCGGCCCCCAAGCCCACCGCGGTTCCTGTTACTGCCAAAGACATTATGCAGACTCCCGTGATTGCGGCCACGCCCCGGGCTTCCCTCCGCGACTTGGCGGCTCGTTTGGTCACCAACGAATTCAGCGGCATGCCCGTTGCCGATCTTGACGGACGAGTCGTCGGAGTTATAACCGAAGCGGATATCATTCGTGCGCTTCTCGATGGCAAGCGTCTCGAGAATCTAACCGCCGGCCAAGTCATGACGGGCCCCGCGTTGACCGTAGACGCAAAGACCCCGCTCGAAGAGGTTATGAAGTGCCTCGTGGAGCACAAAATCGTTCGCGTGCCGGTGACGGAAGATAACAAGCTTGTCGGCATCATCGCTCGCAGAGACTTGATTCGCGCTCTCATCGAGCCGGAATTCATGGTCTTCCGGGAAACAAATTAAGCATTTCGCGCAAACTAAATCCCCACAATGCGGTTGGGCTGGCCTTTTCAGCGCCGTGCTGCCTTGTGGTTTGCTCAATGCGTCAGTTTCATGTAGACGCTGACCCAATACGCGGGTCTCGGCGGAGGAGAGAACGCGCTTTGGAGCAGCGTTTTTCGCGCGCAACTTCCCATCGAGGTTGTAGGGTGCAAGAGAACTTCCCTCACCGCACCATCCTTGTCGAGCTTCATGAGGATCCAGAAGCTTTCTAGATCATTCCCTGCGCTTTGCTTACACTGCTTCATCGTTGCAAGGTGCTTCTCCATAAACTCTTTTCCCAGCTTCTCGTCGTAAGCTTTGCCCTCCGGGGTCTTCAGGTTCGTCTCTACCGCCGCGCGCGCGTCCGCCAGGCTCGTGGGCTTGTCGTCGGCAAATGTCGCCGCGGTCGCAAGCAACGCCAGAGCCGTGACAACAAGGGAAATCTTCATGTGCATCTCCACCCCGCGGGACGAATGCTAACAGAATCCTGCTCTCCCTGCGCCATCGAGGGTCTTGCCATCAGCTCGTCCGCTTGACAATCTCTTTTGCCCGCCACACGATGCACCCAGCATTCCGCTTCCTATGGGATAGCGCGATGAACATCCGCCATCGCCTCGCCATTTGCTTCATCTTGCTTGCCGCGGTGGTGCTCAGCGGCTTAGCGGGATTTCACTTCCTCGAACACTGGGGCTGGTTCGACGCGTTTTACATGACCCTGACCACCATGACCACCATCGGCTATGGCGAAATTCATCCGCTCTCGCATGTGGGGCGCATCTTCAACAGCTTCCTGATCGTCTTCGCCGTTTTTTCCGTGGGCTTCACGATTGCGACCGTCAGCCAGGCTTTGCTACAGTTCGAGTTCAGAAAGGCCTTCGGTCGCCGCCGCATGGAGCGTGAACTCGCGAAACTCTCCGGGCACTACATCATTTGCGGCGCAGGCCGTGTCGGCCGCACTGTGGCTCGCGAGTTGCGTGCGCGCGGCCAGAGCGTCGTTTTCATCGAAAAGAACGCCGATCGCGCCGAGTGGGCCGCCAATGAAAAAATCCCGGTCATCCTGGGAAATGCCTCCAGCGAAGAGTGCCTGAAGCGCGCGCGCATCGACACCGCGAAGGGATTTGTGGCCGCCGTCAGCTCCGATCCGGAAAATCTATATATCGTTCTGACCGCCCGCGGTTTCCGTTCCGACCTGAAAATCATCGCGCGCGCCAGCGAAGATGAAGCTACGTCCAAATTGCTGCGAGCCGGTGCCTCGCAGGTGCTCTCTCCCTACTTTTTCGTAGGCAGCCGCATCGCCCAGCTTCTGCTCCGCCCCAATGTGCTGGACTTTATCGACGCCGCCTTCGGCACCGAACGCCTCGACGTCGAAATCGGCGAAGTCCGCGTCGAACCGAAATCCCTGCTCGTTGGCAAAAAACTTGGCGATGCCGCGATTCGCCAGCAAGCGGACGCGATCATTCTTGGTGTGAAGCCCGCGGAAGGAGCCCTGCTCTTCAATCCCGCTCCAGAAACGATTATTCGCGCTAACGACACCCTCATCGTGATTGGTGCCGACACGCAGCTGCGGCGCCTCGAAACGCTCGCTTCCGCATCGACCTAGCACCGCGGCTCTGCGTTTGTTCTTTGTTCCTGTAGGGACCGCCTTCTTAGGCGGTCCGCTCTCTGCCCAATCACTGAAAAACGGGCGGCCCTCGTTTTCAACGAAGGCCACCCGACGAGGGAAGCATTAACTCGAGCTGTTTAAACCAGTCCCTGGTCCAGCATCGCGTTCGCCACTTTCAGGAATCCCGCGATATTCGCTCCATTCACCAGGTTTCCCGGAGTGCCATATTTCTCAGCCGTCTCATAGCAGTTCTTGTGGATAGCGATCATGATCTTATGCAACTTCTCATCCACTTCTTCGCGTGTCCACGCTTGTCGCATGCTGTTCTGCGACATTTCGAGGCCGCTTGTCGCCACGCCGCCCGCGTTCGCCGCTTTTGCCGGCCCGTAGAGAACTTTTGCATCAAGGAAGAGTTTTGCTGCCTCGAGCGTGCTCGGCATGTTTGCGCCTTCCGCAACCAGCTTGACGCCGTTCTTGATCAGCGTTTCTGCGTCTCGTTGGTTGATTTCGTTTTGCGTCGCGCTCGGGAACGCGCAGTCCGCCGTGATGGTCCAAATCGGGTGATAACCGTCGTAGCCTTCCGTCGGCACGTACGTTGCCTTCTTGAACTTCGCCGCGTATTCGCGAATGCGCCCGCGCCTTACGTTCTTCAGTTCCATCACCCACTGCAGTTTTTCTCGATCAATGCCCTCGGGGTCATGGATGAAGCCGTCCGAATCGGAAAGCGTCACCACTTTCGCGCCGAGCTCCAGCAGCTTCTCCACCGTGTATTGCGCCACGTTCCCGCTGCCGGACACCAGGCAGACTTTCCCTTCGAGCGATTCGCCGCGCGTCTTCAGCATCTCCCAAGCAAAGTACACGCAGCCGTAGCCCGTCGCTTCCGGACGGATCAGAGACCCGCCCCAGTTCAGGCCCTTGCCGGTCAGGACGCCCGTGAACTTGTCCGCAATCCGCTTGTACTGCCCGAAAAGGAAGCCGATTTCGCGCCCGCCCACACCGATGTCCCCTGCGGGAACGTCGGTGTCGGCGCCAATGTGCCGCCACAATTCGGTCATGAAGCTCTGGCAGAAGCGCATAACCTCGTTGTCGCTCTTGCCCTTGGGATCGAAGTCCGAACCGCCCTTTCCGCCGCCCATCGGCAGCGTGGTCAGCGAATTCTTCAGCACCTGTTCGAACGCCAGAAACTTCAAGATGCCCAGATTCACCGAGGGATGAAACCGCAGCCCGCCTTTATATGGCCCGATGGCGCTGTTCATCTCGATCCGGAATCCGCGGTTCACCTGCACTCTCCCGACATCATCGAGCCACGGCACGCGGAACATAATTACGCGCTCGGGCTCCACGAGCCGCTCCAGGATTCGCGCATCCTGAAATTCCGGATGCTTCTCCAGCACCAGACGCAGGGAATCGAAAGCTTCCTGGACCGCCTGGTGAAATTCAGGCTCCGCCGGATTTTTCGCCCGCACCCGTGCCATTACTTCTTCAACGTAACCGCCCGGAGTCTTGGTTTCCGGTGGATGCATCACGAGACTGGCCATAGCTTTCCTCCTCCCTGCAAGAGTCGTCCTGCGGCGCTGCTTGTATGGGGTATTCCGTGGATCGAAGGCTGGCAGGGTATTTGAGACAAAAACTTTTCGCTTGAGCCGCATTTCTCATGAAACACAACTGCGCGATCCGTGGCGCTTTGCTGAAGCATTGTCATTCCGAGCGTGCCTGCGCAGGCAGGCGCAGCGAGCAATCGTGGCTTGCTTTCAGCGTTACCGAAACCGAAGGGAGGTTCGCGGTGTTTCGTTGCACCGCGGTTCTGTCGTTTGTCACACCCGCACGTGAATTCCGGCACAAAACACCATCGGGCGGTCCGGCCGCCCGCTCTCTCCGCAATTTGCTACTGCACACTACTGCGCCGCGGCCACCGCTATCTGCGCTTGCTCGTGCTCCAGTCGCCGCAGTAGGTCTTCCTCGAACGCAACATGCGCGCGCAATTCCGCCAACAACTTTTGTCCCTTCAAAACGAGTTCACCGGTCGAGGAAGCGGTCGTGTATTCCATTTCACGCCGGAACTCATAGTTGTCCCGGTAAAGCTGGAAGTGCTCGTCCTTCAAGCGCTCGCGGTCCACTGGTGAGGCGAACCGGAAAAGCGGCTCGTTCGCATCGTCTTCTTCCTTGTGGCAATGCTCCCAGATCTCCACGATCTTGCCTTCCATCGATTGCAGACGGCGAAGCCCGTGGCAACGGATGTCGCTGTTCTCGCTGGCGCTCAAGTCAAGTGCTTCTTCCCAGACGTTCAGGAACTCGAGAATGTCGGCATGCTCCCCGTGCGCCGCTTCAAACTGCT
>JAWOLO010000129.1:0-11515 GCA_033853375.1 Terriglobia bacterium | reverse complement strand
GAACAGGCGCAATCCGCTGGAGAGCGCATTAATCGGCTGGTGAGTTCAAGTAGTAGTTAGGCCGACGAGGAGCATCTTGGGCGGAAAGGAGCTAGCGCCCGTGGCGCAAATAGTTGTCGTTCTTGCTCAGCCAGTCCTCCCGCGGAGGGTCGAACACGTCGAGGTCCAAGGTGTCTTCGAGGGCCCAAGCTTCATGGGGCATGTTCGAGGGGATGCACAGTACTTCCCCGGCACGCACGACGATCTCCTTGCCATCGATGGCAAACTTCAACGCACCTTCCAGGATGTAGGTGACCTGTTCGTTGTGGTGCTGGTGCATGGGCACGTGCGCGCCTTTTTTGAGAAACACGCGCGCCAGCATGATCTTGTCGCCCACCACCATTTCGCGGCCGACGAGTTCATTCAACTGCTCATGTTCCACGCTTTTCCAAGGGATGTATTTCGCTTGCGCTGAGGTACTCATTAGCCGCCTCCATAGAGCTTTGCAGCGTTGTCATGCAAATACATGCGAGCGAGTTCGAGGGCTCTTGCTTCGGTGAACGCGCCTTCCGCAACGAGTTCAGCCAGCGCGGCGGCCACAGCCGTTCGTGCGGATCGCGCCGCCAGCCAAAACGTTTCTTCCGCGCCGACCGCGTCATTGAACGGAAAGGCGTCGGACCCAAACATTATTTTTTCGGGGAACAGAGAAATCCATTGTTTCAGGATATTCTTCAGCTCCGAGGGATAGACGTAATAGCCCATCAACGAAGAATCCGTGTAAACGTTTTTCGCGGCGGTCAGCCAGATCATTTCGAGCGCGTGGGGATAGCCACCGTGAATCAGCACGAACTTCACGTTCTTATAACGAGGATCGCGTAATACGTTTTCGAGATTTAACGGATTGCCGTTGTTTAGGCTGAAATAATCGCCAATGCCCACGGCGCTGTGAAAATGCACAGGCAGATTCAGCTTTCCTGCCTGATCGATCAGCACACGAAAGACGTAATCCTGAAACGTGCGGTACTCGTCGTCGGAAGGCACGCCGCCGGAGCGATACTTCGCGTAAATCGCCTCTGCCGTGGCGCGCGACGGGTCAGCAAAGTAAAGTGACCGGAAATATGCGACCTCGAACTTCATCGCCACGCCGCCTTCTTTCTGATTGTCCGCCAGTATTTGCCGCACGAAATTCTCGTAACCTGCGAGGTCCGCCGGCAAACCGCTCACGCCTTCCTGCTTCATGTAGCGCTGAAGCACTTTTTCCTGCAGCGGGATGTACACGGCCATGTCGCCGTTCTTGCCTGCCTGGCCGTGGTTGTCAAAGGGAAATAAGAACGAATCCACGAAGAAAACCCAGTGGAAGCGCTTGGGATCGAGATATGGCGCAAGCGCAACACGATTCGCGAGACATGTTTCGATGTTCAACTTGTCCAGAATGCCGACCCAATATGCGGTGCTCCCCGAAGCTTCAGCAGCCTTCTTTTTGTCGATGAGCCATTTGGCGTGTTCGGGCTGGAAGTCGCTGTAGGGATAACCGAAGAGAGCTTTCGCAGCGGCCACGAATTCAGGATTGTCTTCGCGCAGGCGAATAACGGAACTTTCGCCGGGCGGAGCGGCCATTGCATCCATATCCGAATCATCCGGAAATGTAGCGTGCGAATGATTGTCGAAGATGGGGATGCGGTCAATCTGCTGTAGCAAGCGATCGTAAATCTTCTGTACGTCACTGCTAGGGAGCGGCTTGGCCTGCGCGTGCGCTATGCCTGCGGTGAAGGCCCCCACAAAGCAGAGCACGGCCATTCGAATCAATCTGTTCACGCTCATCCTCACGAACTGTTTTTGGTCCCTACGCCCGCTCACCGCGAAACGGCGGCTCGCCAGTGCATCGAAACCCGCTGCATGCGCTCCAGCGCATCTTCCAGCAAATTCCGTGCACTCACCAGTGAAAACCGCAGGTAGTTCCTTCCGCCCGGACCAAACGCGGCTCCCGCGATTCCCGCGACGCCTCCTTCTTCCAGCAAAATCGTCTGCACCTCCTCTGCGCTAAGCCCCGTCTCTTCGATGTTGACCCACGCATAGAATGCACCTTGCGGGGCCTGGCAGCGGAATCCGGGAATGCGGTTCAGCCCGGCGACGAAGATTTCGCGCCGCTTGCGGTATTCTTCGACCATCGCGTCTACGGCGCCCGTGGTATCGCGCAGCGCTTCGATCGCTGCCACCTGCGTGAACTCCGCCGCGCAGGTAAACGTGTTCAGCACCAACAAATCCATCGCGTCGATCACCTTTACGGGCGCAACTGCATATCCCAGTCGCCAGCCGGTCATCGCAAAACTTTTCGAAAAGCCGTCAATGATTACCGTGCGCTCCGCCATGCCGGGAAGCGCCCAGATGGATTGGTATTCTCCGGCGAACAGAATGCGCGCATAAATTTCGTCAGAAACAACCCATAGATCGTCTTGCCGCGCGAGTTCGGCGATTCTTTCAAGCGCGGTCGAGCTAAAAACGGTGCCGGTCGGATTATTCGGCGAGTTGAAAATGATCATGCTGGTGCGTGGCGTAATCTTCGCGGCGATCTCTTCCAAATCCGGCTGAAACTGATTTTTTTTCTCAAGCCCGAAGGGCACGGCTATCGCACCTAGCCCGCGGGTAAATGACGGATAAATCGGAAAGCCTGGGTCCGGATAGAGCACTTCGTCGCCCGGCTCGATGAGCGCCATCATCGCGAGCGAAAGCGCCATCTTGCAGCCCGGCGCCACCAGCACCTGTTCGGCCACGACGTCGAGCCGCCGCGTGCGCTTCAAATACGCAGCGATGGCTTCGCGCAGAGCCAGCAGGCCGCGCGTTGCGCAATAACGGTCGCGTCCGGCCGCTACCGCGTTTCGTAAAGCATCGACGACGGGCGCGGCGGGATGAAAGTCCGGCTCTCCCAGCTCCAAGTGGATGACGGAGCGCCCAAGCCGTTCAAGTTCCTTGGCGCGCGAATAAACGGCCAGCGCGCCTTCTCCGTTTAATTGCGAAACGCGCGATGCGATGCGGGTCATTGGTTCAATCCGGAAAAGATGGTATCACTCTTCGGACGGCTTCAAGGCTCGCAGCCGGGTTTCCAGCCTTGAGGCAGCACCGGTGGTGCCGTCGGCAGAAAGACCATTTGGTTCGCCGCCTAGAACGCGTAACGCAGTGAAAACTGGATCAGCCGCGGCGTCCCCACGGTGCTGGTGATCTTCCCGAAGGGCGTGCTTGGGTTGACGCCATTGGCGGGGCATCCATTCACGCCGGGCGAGCAGAAAATCGTCTCCACGTCGCTCACCGTCGGGTTGCCAAAATTGGCGTGATTCCAGATATTGAAAAAGTCCGTGGTAAAGCGCAGTTCCTGCCGCTCCGTCAGTTTGAAATCCTTGATGAGCGAGAAGTCCCAATTCTGCTGATGCGGCCCGCGGAAAACGTTTCTTCCAAGATTGCCAAAATCCGTTGTGCAGAAGTTGGGGTCCGACAAGCACTGCACGGGATAGAGCTGTGGCGCCGTAGCGAAGGCGTTCAGATTCAGGTAGCCATCGATCCGCTTATGAATGTCGCCCGTAGTCACGGCGCTTGCCAGCGTGCCGCCGCTCGCCAGGCTTCCAGAGAGCGTACCTGGAGTAAAGCCCGCCCCCAAGAAGCCAGTGCCTGCGCCCGAATCCGTCACAGAGAACGGCGTACCCGACTGGATGATCGTGATGCCGCTGAGCGCCCACCGGCTCAACAACGTTTCCCTCCAGCCGGTCGCCCCTTTGTAGAAAGGCAAGTCGTAACGGTAGCTCACGCTCAATCGATGCGGGCGGTCGAAATCTGATAGACCGCGCGAAGCTGCGAGCGTCGATTCGTCGTTGAAGGCGGTGTTGAACGCTGTATTTCCCGACGAAGTTGCGTCGGTGGATTTGGAGAAAGTGTACGCCGCCTGGAAGTAGCCGGCGTTCCAGCGGCGTGTGAGCGAAGTCTGCAGCGAGTGATAGTGCGAATAGGCATCGTTGGCAAAAAGCTGGAACCCTGCGTAGCCATTGATGCCCTGTGCCCGTGAACGCGCCGCCGCGTTGCCGAAGGTGTTCGTGGTGATCACACAAGGATTCGGATTGCAGAACGCCGGGCTGTCGATCTTCACCGGGTTGGTTACGGAGGCGCGCTGCGATTGCAGGCTGTCGCGCGTCTCGCGCAGATGCACGGCGTGCGTGCCCACGTAACCAACTTCCAGGATCCACTGTTTGCCGAGGGACCGCTGCACTGTCAGGTTCCACTGCTGCGTGCTCGGCACAACAAAGTGCCGCGGCACTTGCAACCCGAAAATGTTGGTGGACAAAAGCGGTCCAGGGCATGCGTTTCCAGAAGCGGGTCCGTAGTTCGCCGCCTGGTTTGTGTCACCACCGGGGAATCCTTGAAAGACCGACAAGCAAGGCACAAATGTTGGATCAAGCGTTCCTGCTTGAGGCAAGCCGTTCGGATTGGGGTTGGGGCAATTGCTCAAAGGACCCGTTGTCGGTGGCGGGGTCTCCGAGAAGAAGAGTCCTAAACAATTCGGGGGACCGCCTCCAAACGCGACCGGCAGGAACGGCGCTTGGAAGGAAAGCTGATCGACAGTGCCAACGTCTTCGCGCACATAATAAATCCCGAAGCCTGCGCGAATAGTCGTCGTGTGATGACCGAGAACGTCGTAGGCCATGCCAATGCGCGGACCAAGATTCGTCGAATAATTATTATTATAAGTGGTTTTGTTTGCGTTTGAAGTGAGCCCTAAGGCCGTCAGGTTAGATACGCACGATGGGTACACAAACGGGAATTGGCCTTGGTTTGCGAGAGACGGATCCAAATTTCCAATGTGGCACAAGTTGTCGTAGAAGCCACCGAAAATCTCCGTGCGCACGCCGAGGTTCAACGTCAAATCGTGCCGAACCTTCCAGTCATCTTGTGCAAAGAAGCCGTAGTTGTTGGTGCGGTATTCGTGGTTGTAAACACCGCCCCCGCCAAAGCTAAATTGCGGAGCGCCCAGCAGAAAATTCTGAAAATCTGTGGTCGCCGTGGATAAGACGGCTCCTGCCGGGGTATTCGTAAAGAAGATTTCTCCATTAAAAACCTGCGGGAAGAGCTTGTCGAGATTCACCCGCGTGTATTCTCCACCGAAGCGAACCACATGCTTCCCTTTCACCCAGCTCACCGTATCCACAAAGCTGTAGTTGTTCTGCGTCTGGTGCTGGTCGGCGAACGGCGCCGGCCCCACTTCAAAGCCGGAGCTCGCAAGCACAAATTTGTAGATGGAGTTGGTGACTTTGTTCGTGGGACGGTCAATGGCCAAATCGCTTGCCGTCACCGGGGGAACGTTGTTGAGATTGTCGTTGATGTGTACAAATCCAAAACGGAATTCGTTCACCAGCGTCGGTGAGAAGAGGTGTGTCTCCGTAACGTTGAAAAAGCGCGCATGCACCGGCGTATCGAACGGGAAATTCAGCGACGCGGAGCTGATGCTGCTTGCCAGCGTGCTGCCAAGGGATTCCTGTAAGTCGCCTCCGCCGAAGGGAAGGAAACTTTCTGAGTCGGAAAAGAAAAATCGCGCGGAAACCTTGTCCGACCCGCCCCGAAACTCGCGGTCCCAGTTGCTCGTGAATTGATCGTCCGTATATTTCCCCGGACGGCTAACTACAAACGGAACCGGGTTCGCAGGGTCGCAGAGCCTGGCGCCCGCTGGAACATTTGTTGGTGCGGGGAACAGATAACCTCCCGCGCCCCCTCCGAACTGATCCTGTTTGAAATTAAGCAACGCAAATACAACCGGATCGATGCTGGGCACGCCGCAATCGGCTTCCAGTGCGGTCATGGAAGCGCGGTCCGCTGCCGGAATATAAGGAATATTGCTGCTAATAAACGTTCCTGGGGAAAGCCCGCTGCGTTGCCGCGTCCCCTGATAATTCACGAAGAAAAAGCCATAGTTCTCTCTCACGACCGGGCCGCCAAGGCTTCCGCCAAAGATGTTCTGCTTCACCGCCGGCCGCGGCTGTTCCTGGCGGTTCAGAAAATATTCATTCGCGTTTAGAACATCGTTGCGGAAAAATTCATAAACGTCTCCATGCACCTCTTTGGTGCCGGACTTCAATATTGCGTTGACGTTTCCTCCGCCATTCCTTCCTTGGCTGGCATCGTAAAGAGAGGTTTGGACTTTGAACTCTTGGATGACGTCGGGATTCGGCAGCGGAACGTAGGTCGCCTGTGCTACGTTGTAGTCCGTCGCGCTGATCCCTTCTATTAAGTAGTTGTTATTGTCCTCGCGCTGGCCGTTCACAAACAGTTTCACGCTGCCCCGGCCGAGTTGCGCGGCGGCGTTCAGTTCACTTTGCGCGCCAGCCGAAAGCGTCAGTAACTGTTGGTAATTCTGTGTGGCGAGCGGCAACTCTCGCACCGTTTCCGTGCCAAGCGACTGGCCGGTTGTAGCGTTGGTAGTATCGACCGTGGTCACCTGCGCTGAAATCTCCACCTTTTCGCTGACCGCGCCCGGCTTCAGGGTGATCGTAACCTTGGTGGTTTCTGTGACACGCACTTCGATGCCGTCCGCCTTGGCCTGAGCAAATCCAGATTTGTTCACTACGACGGAATAAGTCCCAGGAGGCAACAATTGCGCCACGAACGAGCCATCCGTGCCCGTGGGCAGCTTCCGCACCACCACTTCCGTGCGCGTATCGATGATTTGCACATCCGCACCGGCGACTGCCCCGCCACTGGTGTCGACCACGCTCCCACTAATGGCGCCGGTTGCGCCGCCTTGACCGAAGGCGTGTTCTCCTCCCGACAAAACAATCGCCAAGACCGCAGTAGAAAGAATCCGATAAACAATTCGCATAACGCCCCCTAGCGATGAGTCTCCGCCGCTCCGCAATCGTGAGCCAATTCGAGTGCTTAAACGCCCCTCTTCCGGGATCGGGTTAAGGACGAAAGGGTTAAGAACACAAAAGCGGACGACCTGGGATGTCCCCCGCTGTGAAACTAGCGTTTCGCATGATGAGTGTCAAGAAACGAATGGATCATACTCCTGATGCGCTTCGTCCGTCCTGCAGCAAAGCCTCAAGGCGGCTAATTCCCTCTGCGGGTTTTCGCCCCCTTGACGTCATCACCCAGGGGCGAGAACATGCTTTTAGGGGTCTCAAGCGTGCAACTTGGCGCTTCCCCCTATCGTCTAACGTTTAGGCCAGGTCCCCGCTAGGGGGTGACATATGACTTCCCGCAAACTGCTTCCCCTGTTGTTCCCAGGTTTTCTCTTAGCGCTGCTCCTGGGCGCGCCACGCGCTTCCGCCGACACAAGCCATGCACGCATCATCCGACTCAGCGTGGTGACCGGGGACGTACGCTTCGCGACGAAAACACATGGGGACCCTTTGACCGACTCGAAGGCCGACTGGGATAGGGCGCAGCTAAACCTTCCCATTCGTCAGGGCTACGTTCTCGCCACGGATAACGGCCGCGCCGAAGTGGAATTTGAGAACGGCACTTTAGCTTTCCTGAAGGAAAACACCGTTCTTGAGTTTTACGATCTCTCCTTGAAAGACGGCGCTCTGGTTACCCGCTTGGTTTTGCGCCAAGGCAGCGCTTCGTTCCACGCGAATCCTGTAAGCGGCGATTATTTCAGCGTAACCGGCGGAGATTTCACCGTCGAAGCTGGCAGCCGCGCCACCTTCCGTCTCGACAATTTTGACGATGGCAGCACCGTCGAAGAAATCGTTGGCCACGTCAATGTTCTGCACCAAGACGAGACCACGCGCCTCGAAAAAGGCCAATCGCTCTCCATGAAAGCCGGTGACGAAACTTCCGTCAGCATTGGCCGAGTTCCAGAGCAGGATGAATTCGATCACTGGGTTTCCGGCCAGATCGATACGGTTTCCAGCGCCACGGCAGCCACTATGCAATACACAGGTTCGCCGTACTACGCCCCAGGATTTGGCAGCCTCTATTCGTACGGCTCCTTTTTCAATTGCGGTGGTTATGGTTATGGCTGGCGGCCTTTTGGAGTTGGCTTTGACTGGTCGCCATTTTCCGATGGCCAGTGGATCTGGGACCCCACGTTCGGCTGGACCTGGGACAGCTTCCAGCCCTGGGGCTGGGCACCCTACCACTACGGTGGTTGGCTCTTTGATTCCGGCTGCGGCGGTTGGTTTTATTCGCCTCCCATGCTCTATGGCTATGGCTATCCCGGCTTTTATGGCTATTACCCCGGCTCCGGCGTCCCCATAAAGCGCAATCCACCGAGGGTCCATGCACCGAGGCCCGTCTACCGTCCCGTCACTGCGGTATTTGTCCGCAACAACAACAATACGCTGGGGATCGTGCCCATGAACCCGCTAGACTCCAAGGGCAAGACTCCTTTGAACCTGGACCACGGCATTCTCTCGCCCACCGGATCGAGCGATCTGACGGGGCGTCGCATAATCACTTCTGAGCCTGGAGCAAAATGGGAAACCTTAAAGTCCGTGCCGAAGGACGCTTTCAGCAACGGCCTCGTGGGATCTGCTCCTCCCGAGCGCGTTTCGAGAACTGTCCTGCAAACCACCCCGGGGACGCGTATCGTCTCCACGAGCAGAGACTCTTCGATCTATAATCCTAAAGAGCACCGCTACGTGAGCACGAACAACGGCACGAACTCCGTGTCCCGCGATGGGAATGAGGGCCTTGCGCAGGGGCGCGGGAACTTCCCTTCGAATCGAGATGCTCGAAACAACATGGTGCGAGTTCCTTCCACGGCAGCGCGCAACACCATGGCGCCGCCCCGCACTAGCGTTCCGCCTCCCGTCCCGCGTTATTCCGGCGGTGGCGAGCGTACCTCTATGGGCGGTGGTTCGCGCGGTTCCTGGGGCGGATGGGGCGGCTCCCGCTCCTCCGGTGGCTCCAGTATGGGTGGCGGTTCCATGCACTCCGCGCCTGCTCCCGCGCCTGCTTCGCACGGTTCGTCCGGCGGCGGTCGCCCGCACTAACAGTTCGCAACCGAAAGCCAAAAGCGGCTCTTCGACGAAAGCGAAGAGCCGTTTTGTTTTGCACCGGGAATCTAAATTTCTTGCTTGAGCTTCAGGAAAAAATCATTCCCGCATACCCGACCACTTGACTCTGATCACCGGAAACATCCGCGGAGGTCGCGTACTTCACCAGCTCTGCTCTCTTCGCTCCCAGCGAATTCAGCGCCGTGAGCATTGCCACTGCCGGGCCAAGCCCGCACATGGAAATCTCTTCGTTGCGGCAAGTGTCATACAACCCTCGCGCATCGAGCGCCAGCAAGCGGTCGATAGCCTTGCGGTCTTTGTCCCGTGTCGTCGCGTCATCTTCATAATGATTCAAATCCGAAGTCGTCAGCAGCAGCACACTTTCTTTCACATTCTTTAGCACGCGTCCCAACCCTTCGCCCACGCTCACCAGCGATTCGAATTGCACCGTTCCCAGCGCTACCGGCACAAACGAAAATCCCGGCGCTAGCACTTGCAAAAACGGCACCTGCACTTCCAGCGAATGCTCGGTGCTGTGCGCTACGCTGTCTTCTCGCAGCACCGGGCACTCCCGCCGCAATTCCGCCGCGAGCTCTTCGTCGATTGGCGCATCTCCCAACGGCGTCCGCCACGCGCCATTAGAAAGAATCGCCGCCGGTTCACCCCTTGGATAATGCCTCACACCTAGCGCAATTAATTTTTGCGGCAAAGCCAAGCGCGCGAACACCGCTCCCGCCACATGGCCGGAATACATATACCCGGCATGCGGCACAAGACACGCTTTTGCAGAAATGGCTTCGTGCTTGAGATCAGGCTGGAAATATTTTCTTACAAGAGAAGTGAGTTCTTTGGGATTGGAGGGATAAAAGCGTCCGGCAACAGCTGGTAGGCGCAGCATGGGCGGCCTGACAAAAAATCAAATCGGCTTTGAGGGTTTCCCTTTGAACTTCATGGCCTGCATCGTCGCGGGCTTGTAATAAACCGTTATCTTGTCGCCGTATTGGTAGCCGCCCTTGTCTACGATCTGCTGCATTTTTTGCGAAGCGTCTTGGGACAGGGGAAACGTCAGGATGGTCAGATCGCTCCCCTTGGCACGTGCCGTGATTTGCGCGATGTTCGCGTTCATCACGAAGCCTTCAAATTTCACCAGCCCGTTCGCCTTGGGCTTTGGCTTCACCGCATTCACGAGGATGGGCACGGCTGTGTCCACTACGGGCACTACTGGAACTTGTGCTGCGGCTGAGGGACAAAATATCGCTGCGGCCAGAAACGCTGCCGGCAACGAGACCCCCGCGGCTTTGGCGAAACTCTTCATTCGAGGTCGTCCGTGGCAATCCGCAGCGACTTCAAAAAACGCACGTCCTGCGGAGTCATCGCTAGTTTCGCGACCGGTTTCTTCTCCGCCTCCTCCGCCATCGACTCCTGGTCCACCTGGATGCGCAGCGACTCGAGGAAGCGGCGGTCCTGCGTTGTCAACTTGGAATCTTCCGCCGTGGCTTCGCCGCGCTTCGCCAATCCAATCGTGGCGTCCAGCTTCAGCACGATGTCGTATCCGTGCGCACGCACTCCGGCAATCGCGCCGGTGATGCGGTCGGATTCCGAAACCGTGTCGTTGATCGCGTGTCCCAATTCACGGAGCAAATTCTTCAAGTGATCGTCGAGTTGCAAGGGGGGTTCTCCCGTACTTCAAAGAGCCATTCTAGGCTCCCCTTATGTTGGATACAAGAGAGCTTTACGCCGTTGTCTCCAATCTGTCCACAGGGTATTTTCCCCAACACGGCTGGACTAGGGTCCTACAGGGAGTGCGCCGGCTTTTCGGCTCATCCGCGTTTTGCGCTAAGATGCTTTTATGTCCACGTCAGCAAACGCCGCCAGCGCTTCCCGCCCGCAAGGTGGTTTTCGCCGTCTCTGGCGCGTGCTGCGCCAGCTTTTTCACGAGGTCGTTGGCGCGGTTTTTGCCGTTCTTGCGCTAGGCTGGCTGAACGCCGCGTTTCGCGCCTGGACGCGCGACGTTTCTCGCTGGCTCGTCGGCATAGCCGTAATCATGTCGGGCTTGCTCGTGTTTTTCGCCGTCACTTCGTTCCGCTACGCGCGCAAGCTATGAGGGCATATCTCGGAGCGGAGGATGGGCGGGATTTTGTCGAGGCCGGGCTTTAGTTTACCCAGGGGGACGAAGGGTTCATCATCCTTAAGGCACGAAGGGCCGGCGCCTTTTGATCGCAGTTGCAAAATGTCCTGACGGTCATTTCATCCCATGTCTGACACGAAAACCAAATCCGCCCGTCCCGCCGAGCGCAAGGAAAAATTCACCACACTCTCCGGTATTCCGCTTGAACCCCTCTACACGGAAGAAAGTCTTGGCTCCTGGGATCCCGAAACCGCCCTCGGCTATCCTGGCGAATTTCCTTACACTCGCGGCATTTATCCTACGATGTACCGCGGCCGCTTCTGGACCATGCGCCAGTATGCCGGTTTCGGGACCGCCATCGAATCCAACCAGCGCTATCGCTATCTACTGAGCAAAGGGCAAGCTGGCCTCTCCGTCGCCTTCGATCTCC
>JAWOLO010000128.1:0-18817 GCA_033853375.1 Terriglobia bacterium | reverse complement strand
AGCCATCTTGGCTTCTGCACGCTGGGAATTTTTGCGCTCACCCCCAATGGCCTTGCCGGCAGCGTCATTCAGCAGATCAATCATGGCATCTCCACCGGCGCGCTCTTCTTGATTGTCGGCGTGCTTTATGAGCGGCGCCACACACGCATGATTTCCGAGTTCGGCGGCTTGGCCACACCGATGCCGAATTTCGCGGCCATTTACCTGATCATCAGCTTGAGCTCGCTCGGCATGCCGCTGCTGAACGGCTTCATCGGAGAATTCACGATCTTGCAGGGCGCATTTCAAGTCAGCAAAGCCTGGGCTGCCTGGGGCACGCTCGGCGTGATTCTTGGCGCTGCTTACTTATTGTGGCTCTACCAGCGAGTGATGTTCGGCTCAGTGACGAATCCTGTGAACGAGCATCTGCCTGATCTGAACCTGCGCGAAATGGCCACGCTGATCCCGCTTGTTTTCATGGCCTTCTGGATCGGCATTTATCCCAAGCCATTCTTCGCGCTTATCGAAAAGCCGGTGCAGAAAATCGTCGAACAGGTGAACCCCAACTTTTATCAAATGGAGCGCGCGAAATTGCCTCCGGCGGAGATTCCCGCTGCGGCGGCGGAAGCGAAATAAGCCGGCCAAATGCCTATGCACATTCCTATTCTCAGCGCGCTGACCGATTACCTCCGGGGAGACGGAGCCGTTATTCTTCCCGAAGTCGAGCTCACGCTTTTTGGCTTGGGCATTTTGCTGATCGACTTCACTCTCGGTGTCAAAGAGCGCTACTTGAACGCCGGACTGGCGCTGGCGGGAACTGCTTTTAGCGCCTACACCGTCTGGAAGCTGCGGATTCCCGTTGAAGCCAGCGGCTCAATGTTCGGATTTCATGACTCTGTCACCGTGGATCCCTTCTTTCTTTTCTTCGCCTCGCTTTTTCTTGCCGCCACGGCGTTGGTCATTCTGCTCTCGGTGAAATTCCTCGAGATTGAGCACGAGCAGGAAGGCGAGTACTACGCTCTGCTCCTGTTTGCCTGCGTCGGAATGATGTTCATGGCTTCCGGCTTCGATCTCATCGTCATGTTCCTCGGCCTCGAGACCATGGCGCTTAGCTTTTACGTCCTCACCGGCTTCTTGCGCCGCGAAAAGCGTTCGAATGAAGCGTCGCTAAAATATGTTCTGCTGGGCGCCTTCAGCTCAGGCATTCTGGCTTATGGCTTCTCTTTAATCTATGGCCTGACCGGGACAACCAACATCTACTACATCAAGCTGGTTTTTAGTTCCGATCCGTCTCTCTTGAGGATGATTGCGCTGAGCCAGTTGCCCGGCGCCGGCGGACTTCAGGCCCAGGAAATACTTGCCCAAACGTATCCAGCCGCGCTTCACCTCGACCCATCCTTGTTCGCTCATCAAACGATCCTGGCTGCTGCAGCCTTCATCCTCGTCGCCGTGGGACTGTTCTTCAAAGTTGCGGCCGTGCCGTTCCACCAGTGGGCGCCCGACGTCTATGAAGGTGCGCCGACGCCGGTTACGATTTTTGTCAGCGTCGCGTCCAAGACCGCCAGTTTCGCCCTGCTTCTCCGGTTGTTCCTGGTCGTATTCGGGACCGCACACGTGAACTGGATGTATCTCGTCGCGGGCATCGCCGTGGCTTCGCTCACTTGGGGCAACCTCGCTGCGCTTACGCAGACCAACGTCAAGCGCCTGCTCGCCTATTCTTCCATTTCGCACGTCGGCTACGTTCTGCTCGGCCTTGTCGCCGGAAACCAAACCGCAATGATCGGCATAGGCTACTACCTGCTCGCATACATCTTCATGACCGCTGGCGCTTTTGCCATCCTCATTGTCTTGCGGCAAAAGGGGCTCATCGGCGAGGAACTCGAGGATTTGAACGGCTTGTACCAGCGCAGTCCCGCATCCGCCGTGCTGTTGCTGATCTTCATGCTTTCTCTCGCGGGCATTCCTCCGACGGCCGGTTTCATGGGCAAGTACTTCATTTTCCTGTCGCTCATCGAAACGAAGCATCCCGTGCTTGCGGTTTTCGCCGTGCTCTATATCGTGCCCGCGCTCTACTACTACTTCCGCATCGTCGTGCACGCTTGGCTCAAGGCTCCCGGCGAAGCGCCGCGTCCCGTCATGAGCAACGCGCAAGCCGTCGCGCTTAGCGTGGCCGCGTTTGTCACCTTGGCCGCCGGGTTGTATCCTGAGCCGTTCACACGGCTCGCTCAATATGCCCTCGGACGATAAGCCAAACAAGACTCCACCCGCGCCGGCAAAGAAAAGAGGGAAGGATTTTGCCTCCGGTCCGGCGCTTGCTCTTGAGTTGCCTTTCACTTTGGTTGGCCCTATTGCCGTCGGAGCTGCCATGGGCTATTTCCTCGATCGCTGGCTGCACACGAAGCCGTGGCTTACCCTGATCCTCGGTGCGCTAGGCTTTTTCGCCGGCGTCCGCGAAGTTCTACGCCGCCTCCCCGCCGGCGACAATGGAAAGAGCTAGGCTTCACAAAGTGTTGTGCGATTGATATGGAGTGCGGCAGCCCTGCTGCCGCTTTTCTTCGCTGGCTGCCTTTCTTTCTCGTGCGAGGTTCCATAGCGTGGCCAATTCGATCCCCGGTGCCCAAACCGAACGCCGCATCGGCTGGCTCACTTTGCTGTTCGGTTTTGCCGCAGCGCTGATCGTGGCCGCACTCCGTTACAATCTGTGGGCTGCTGGCTTGGCGATCGGCACTGCACTCGGATGGCTCAACTTCCGCTGGCTGAAGCGTGCGCTGGACGCGCTAGTAGTCGTTTCTATCGCACAGGAAGGCCGCGAAAAACCCAAGGTACCCACGACCACCTACCTTGCCGCGCTCTTTCGCTACTTGTTGCTGGGCCTCACGGTCTATGTTATTTTTGTCGTTCTACACGTTCCCCTTGGCAGCATGATTCTGGGTTTTTGCGCCTTAGCCGCGGCGGCGATGGTCGCGAGTGTGTGGGAAATCTTGAAACCAACGGACTGACGAATGGCTGAACAGGTTACTTGGCTGACGCGCTTCGTGAATCATCACCTGGGCCACTTTGCCCTGTCCTTGCTGGCTGCATTGCACATCCAGCCGAGCAACCCCGAGCTGCCTATCCCCGACCACGTGGTGATGGCCGTTGTCGTGGTGATCCTCGGGACGATTCTTGCACTCGTGCTGCGCTCCCGGCTCTCCGTCGAGAAGCCCGGCGCGATGCAGCAAGTGGCCGAAATGCTGCTCACCAATCCCTTGAGTTTCGGCATCAAGGATCTTCTCGAAGAAAACGTCCACCACGGCGCCAGCAAATTCATTCCGTTTGTCGGAACCATCTCCGTGTTCGTACTGCTTGGTAATCTCATGGGCGCGTTTCCCGGTGGCTTCTTGAAGGCGCCGACCGGAGTCGTGACCGTTCCTCTCTCCTGCGCCGTTCTCACGTTTATCTATTTCAATTGGCAGGGCATGCGCCGCCATGGCCTCGTTGGCTACCTGCTGACCTTTGCGGGTTCGCCCAAGGACTTCGGCGCCTGGATCCTGGCAATTCTCCTGTTCCCCGTCGAACTCGTCAGCACTACCGCCCGCATTCTTTCTCTCACCGTTCGTCTCTGGGCCAACATGTTCGCGAGCGATCTGATTTATATTATTTTCCTGGGGCTGCTCGCCGGAGGCGCGAACTTCGGATGGAGCAAGTCTCCTGTGTTGGGCGTCATCCTCGCCGTTTTCCCGGCCACCATTCCCATTTTGTTCATCGGCCTGCACATTTTTGTGTCTGTGATTCAGGCTTACGTCTTTACCGTTCTTCCTTCCGTCTACCTGGGTTTGGCCACTGCGGAAGAGCACTAGCAAGTTGGAGACTTGGGTGGAACAGGCACTCTTGCCTGTTCCAGTAATTTTTAGGAGGCGGGAGCTTACAGCATGTTCGGGCCGGGGGTCGGAATCGGGCTTTAGCCCCCTGAACTTAGGAAGGCCTCGACTTTCGTTTTGCCGCTCCAGCGTGAGCCCGGCTGCACGGTGTCCGGGAACCACCTCCTGGCGGCTAATAGGAGGCAGTGATGAAAAAGCAGTGGGTGTGGATGTTGATGATGCTTGTCGTGGTAACCCTGTTCGCGCCGGCAGCTTTTGCGCAGGAGCCGGCCGGAGCAGGCAGCAAGGCCCTCTCGGGAATCGCGGTCGGGTTCGGCATGGCCATTGCCGCGTTTGGTTGCGGCCTGGCACAGGGCCGCATCGCTTCCGCGGCGTGCGAAGGCATGGCACGCAACCCCGGAGCCGCCGGAGCCATTCGCGCGGCCATGATTCTTGGCCTGGTGTTCGTCGAAACGCTGGTGCTCTTCACCCTCGCGATGATCGCCCTGAAAGTCTAATGTTTTGATTCGTGGGACAGGCATTCCTGCCTGTCCCTTTCGGGACGGGCTTCAACCTGTCGCGAATCTCATCGCTTTAGACAAGAACGGCCCGAAGGCTTCCGCCTCCGGGCCGTTCTTATTCTGGAGTGCGGCAGCCTTGCTGCCGCTTTTCTTCCATGCTGACTCGCGCGTATTCGCCGGGTTCGCAATACCCCCTGTGAGCTCTACCCTTTTGTTTTCTTTCTATTACGAGAATCCTCTTCGAACTGACGTGTCCCTACACAAGTTTCTAATACTACAATCCGGGTTCGAACCCCCAGTACTACAATCCCTGGCCCCTTCTTTGTGGTCTCTACTTTCTGCCTAGTTTCTTTTCAATCATTCGTCACTTTCGGGGTAAGTCCTTTGGAATGCGTAAGCAAACAGCATGTTTTGCCCGGTTTTGGCCGAAATTGGGGCAGGACAGGCAGACCTAATGGGCCAGCAAGGTTGGCCGCAAAATGAAATTGATGACGGGATTCGGGTATAAGCCGAACAAAATCGTGCCCACAAAAGTGATGAGGAGGACGGCGTTCACGCCAATGGGGAATGGCACCGAGCCCGCCGCCGCTTCCGCGCTCGGCTCGCGCATGTACATCACCACGATCACGCGCAAGTAGTAGTAAGCGCCGATCACGCTGTTAATCGCCATAAGCACCGCGAGCGAAATCAGGTGGGAGTTTACGGCGGCTTTGAAAATGTAGAACTTGCCGAAAAAGCCTGCGGTTACCGGCAGCCCGAGCAGCGAAAGTAGATAGATGCTCAGCATCGCGGCCACAAACGGCTGGCGCTGCGAAAGTCCGGCGTAGTCGTCGATGGAAAGATTTTTTTCGCCGGCGCCGCCGAGTTGCGAAACCACGGTGAACGCTCCGAGCTTCACCAGCGCGTAGCTCAGCAGGTAGAAGAGCACTGCAGCATACGCAGGCGCTGCTTCTTCCGAGCCGCCTTGCGCCATGGAGGTGACGGCCGCAAACGCAACCAATATGTATCCCGCGTGCGCGATCGAGCTGTACGCCAGCAGTCGCTTCATGTTGGTCTGCACCAGCGCGCCAAGGTTGCCCGCGAACATGGTCAGCGCCGCGAGCACCCAGAAGGCCCAGAACCAGTATTTCGTCGCGGCAGGCACGGTGGCAAAAATGCGCAGCAGCAGGGCGAACGCCGCCGCCTTCGGTCCTGCGGAAAAGAGCGCTGTCACCGGCGTGGGCGCGCCTTCGTAAACATCCGGCGTCCACACCTGGAACGGCGCTGCGGCGACTTTGAAGCCCAGCCCGATCAGGATCAGCGCGAGGCCGAGTTTCAGCAGCGTGCTTGTATCGTCGGTGAGAGCCATTTTGTCGAGCAGCGTCGTGCCGGTTGCGCCATAAACCAGCGCGATGCCATAAAGGAAAAACGCGGTGGCAAACGAGCCCAGGAGAAAGTATTTCATCGCCGATTCGCTGGACTTGAGCGAATCGCGCCGATAGCCGGCGAGGACATAACTCGAAATCGAGCTCATCTCCAGGCCGATGAAACCGGTGAGCAATTCCTGCGCTGAAGCCAGCACGCCCATCCCGGCGGTGGCGAAAAAGAGCAGCGCGTAAAATTCCGCGATGGGCAGTTTTTCGCGATCTAAGTAAGGGCCGGCGGCGAGCACTACAAGAAAGGAAACGCTTCCGACCAGAAGCCTGAAAAAGAACGTGAACGAATCCGACTGCACCAAGCCGGCGAATCCCGGCCCGCCGTGAACGAACGCGCTGGCCGCCGCAACCGTTCCCGCGAGCGAGCCGAGCAGCGCAAGGAAAGTGAAAAATTGCCGGCTGCGCACAAACGGTTGCAAAAACATCACCAGCACGCCAAAGGCGCACCAGATCAGTTCGGGGAGTACGCGATGAAGATCGATGGCTTGCGGGAACATTTAGCGGACTGCCAGCCTTTCTACGCGGATGGTTGGCGCGGCGTGCAGAGAAACGGTCTTGGCGTGTGGTTTCGCGTTGGCGCGCGCCGTGGCTTCATACGCCCACTGCGGCTCGGCCTGGTCCATCACAGTTTGCGTGGCGGCCGCGGTGCGCCGCGTGATGAACGGCGAGCCAATGCCCATCCACAGGATGACCACGGCCATGGTCGCGAGGATCCAATTTTCGCGGAGCGACGCATCCGGTAGCGCGCGGTTTTTCTCGAGCGTAACGTCGCCGAAGAACACGCGCTGGTACGACCACAGCAGGTAGCACGCAGAGAGAATCACGCCGAGCGCGGCCCAAGCGGCCCACCCCCAGTGACGCTGGTACGTGCCGAGCAAAATCAAAAATTCGCCGACGAAGCCGTTGAGCATGGGCAAGCCGAGCGAAGAGAGAGCCACAAACAGAAAAAATGCCGCGAGCTTCGGCACGGGCGTCGAAAGCCCGCCGAATTCGCTGATCTCGAACGTGTGCCGCCGGTCGTAGAGCATGCCCACAAGCAAAAACAACGCGCCGGTAGAAATCCCATGCGCGAGCATCTGGAAAACCGCGCCCTGCATGGAAATGTGGTGAAACGCAAAAATACCGAGCACCACGAAGCCAAGGTGGCTGACAGAGGAATACGCGACCAGCTTCTTCAGGTTGGGCTGCACCATCGAAACCAACGCGCCGTAAATGATACCGATGATCGCCAGCACCGCGACCCAGCGCGCCGCGCGATGCGAAGCCTCCGGAAACAGGGGCAGGCAGAAGCGGATCATGCCGTAAGCGCCGAGCTTCAGCAGCACGCCCGCCAGCATCACCGAACCTGCCGTGGGAGCTTCCACATGCGCATCCGGCAGCCAAGTGTGAAGCGGAAAAACCGGCACTTTGATCGCGAACGCTACGAAGAACGCCAGGAAGAGCAGCATCTCCGTACGTGGTTCAAGAACCAACTGGCCGTTCGCCAGCATCTGCTGAATAGTTGGCAAATCAAAGGTGCCGGTGGCGTTGTAGAGCCAGATGATGCCGACGAGCATCAGGATGGAGCCCGCCATCGTGTAGAGAACGAACTTTACGGCGGCGTAGACTCGCCGCTCGTGGCCCCAGATACCGATAAGGAAGGCCATAGGAATGAGCATCAATTCCCAGAAAAGAAAGAAAAGGAACATATCGAGGGCGAAAAAGACGCCAACGACGCCAACTTCGAGCAACAGCAGCATCACGAAAAATTCTTTCACCCGTTTCTGGATGCTGTTCCACGAAGCCCAAACCGAAATGGGCGTCAGGAACGTGGTCAGAAGAACAAGGAACATGCTGATGCCGTCAACGCCGAGATGATAGTGAATGGGCGGCGCGGGGATCCACTTGGCGAATTCTTCGAGTTGATATCCAGAAGAACCGATGGGGACGCCGCGGAGGAGCATCAGCGAAAAAAGAAACTCCGCTACGGAAACGAGCATGGCGATCGAGCGGATAAACTTGTGATCGTCGCCGCGCAGCATCATTAACGCGAGCGCGCCAACGACGGGGAAGAAAATCAGCACTGAAAGCAGATGTCCGCCGGAGAGCATCAGCGCACCAACCCCACGGCGATTTTGCTGGCGCTCGGCCAGAAGAAAATTACGGCGAGCACGATAATCGCGCCCGCCACAACCCATACGGCATAACTGCGCGTGTTGCCCGATTGCGAATGGCGCACACCATCGCCGATTGCCGAGGCTCCGTGCGCGATCCCGTTCACCGTGCCATCGATTCCCGCGACGTCGGCGGCTTTCCAGAATACGTTCGTCGAAAGCCAGACCAGCGGCCGGACCACCGCGGCAGCGTAAAGTTCGTCGACGTAGTATTTGTTCAGCAGCGTGGTGTACGCCGGCTTCATGGACTTCGCCACGTCATCCGCCTTGCGCGGGTTCTTGATGTACAGCCAGTAAGCGACGGCCAGGCCAATCAAAGCGGCCACCACGGCCACTCCAGATAGGATCAGTTCGAGCTGATGCGCAGCGGCTTCCGCGCCCGCTTCTACGGTTTCCCGCGCGCCAAATACGGGGCCGAGGAAATTCGCGAAGTAGTCGGGGCCTCCGTAGAACGCGGGCAGCGCAAACCAGCCGCCGACCAAGGAGAGAATCGCAAGGACCACCAGCGGCCCGAGCATGCTCCAGGGAGATTCATGCACATGAACTTTCTTCTCGTCATAGCGGGGCTTTCCGTTGAACGTGAGGAAAATCAGTCGGAACATGTAAAACGCAGTGAGAACAGCGGCGAGCAAGCCGACGGCGTAAAGAACGCGGCCGCCAGCCTTACTTTGGAAGGAAGCGAACAGAATCGCGTCTTTCGAAAAGAAGCCAGCGAAGGGCGGGATGCCCGCGATGGCCAAGGTGGCGATGAGCATCGTGGCGTAGGTCCAGCGAATTTTCTTGCCGAGGCCGCCCATCTTCGGCATTTCCTGCTCGCCGCCCAGGGCGTGAATCACGGAACCGGCGGCAAGGAAGAGCAGCGCCTTGAAGAAAGCGTGGGTCATCAAGTGAAAGATTCCTGCGCTGAATGCGCCCACGCCGCAGGCAAGGAACATATAGCCGAGCTGGCTGACAGTCGAATACGCCAGAACTTTCTTGATATCGGTTTGCACGAGGCCGATCGTGGCAGCAAAGAACGCCGTGGCGCAGCCTACGATGGCAACTACGAGCATGGCGGTCGGCGAATGCGTAAATAAAACGTGCGACCGCGCGACAACGTAGACGCCCGCCGTCACCATGGTCGCCGCATGAATCAGCGCGCTGACTGGAGTTGGTCCTTCCATGGCGTCGGGGAGCCAAACGTAAAGGGGAAGCTGCGCGGATTTGCCGGTGGCGCCCATGAAGAGCAGCAAGCAGGCAATCGTGAGAGTCCCGAGGTGGCCCATCGCCTCTTTGGGCCACAAATCCGCTTTGGCAAAAATCTGGGCAAAATCCAGCGATCCAAATGTGCGGAACAGGAGAAACATCCCGAGCATGAAGCCGAAATCACCAATGCGGTTAACGATGAACGCCTTCTTGCCCGCATCCGCGGCAGACTTTTTCAAGAACCAAAAACCGATGAGCAGGTAGCTCGAAAGTCCGACGCCTTCCCAGCCAACGAATAGTAGAGCGTAATTCGCGGCCAGCACCAAAATCAGCATGAAGAACATGAACAAATTCAGATATGAAAAAAAGCGGTAGTAACCGCCTTCATGCGCCATGTAGCCGATTGAGTAGATGTGGATGAGCCAGCCGACGCCGGTGACGACCAGCACCATCACGACGGTGAGCTGATCCATCTGCAAATCGAAGCCCGCGCGGAAATTGCCTGCGGCAATCCAGGTGAAGAATTCTTTGCGGAAGAGCGCTTGTCCGGACAGGAAAAACTCGCGAACGGCTTCGAGCGCGCAGAGAAACGAAAGCCCCGTGGAGGTGATGGCCGTGGCAGTGACGTATTTATTCGGCCACTTCGCGCCAAAAAGGCCATTGACCGCGGCTCCGAGGAGCGGCAGCAGCGGAACAATCCACAGGTAATGGAGCATCGGCTGTTCAGGCATCAGAGTTTGAGCAGGTCCACGCGCTCGACATTGAGCGTTTGCCGATTGCGCGCAATCAGAATAATGATTCCCAGGCCCACAGCAGCTTCCGCCGCCGCGACCACAATTACGAACAGCACAAAAACTTGGCCATCAAGCTTGCCGAGCGCCTGGCTAAAAGCCACAAACGCCAGATTCACGGCGTTGAGCATCAGCTCGATCGACATGAAAATGGTGATGACGTTGCGCTTGAAAATGAACGCGAAAACTCCGAGGCCAAACAAGATCGCGCTCAGGATTACGTAGTAGTTCGTCGGAACCATGTCAGCTCTTCTCTCGTTGCGCCAGAACCGTCGCGCCCAGAATCGCCACCAGAATCAGGAACGACGTCAATTCGAACGGATACACGAAGTCCTTGAAGACCATCTCGGAGATGCCTTTGGTCGAAGAGAGAGCGCCGGTTTGCGCCGCGGCCTGCACGGTTGCGCCCGACTTCGCAATGGTTGCGGCCACGAACGCCGCGAGCGCCGTCACGAGAAGCAGTCCCGGTGGGCCGGCCATTTTCGAAAGGCTGGTGCGCTCTTCCACGCCAGCGTTTAGCAGCATGATCACGAAAACGAAAAGCACCATGATCGCGCCGCCATAAACGATAATTTGCACGGCCGCAACGAACTCGGCTCCCATCAGAAGATAGAGACCTGCAAGCGCCACCATTACAACAATTAGCGAAAGCGCGCTATGAATGGGATGTTTTTGCAAAATCAGGCTGACCGCCCCAATTACGGCGAGCCCAGCCAAAATGAAGAAGACAAGGAGCGGTGTGGTCATTTCGCACCCCATTGCATTTTCGCGAGGATCACGAAGCTGGTGAGAATGACGTTCACGATGGAGACCGGCAGCAAAAGCTTCCACCCAAAGGCCATCAACTGGTCGTAGCGGAAGCGGGGCAGCGTCCCGCGCATCCACACGTAAACGAAGAGGAAGAGCAAAACCTTGGAAAGAAACCAGAACGGTCCTTGAATAAACGCATTGATATTGGGAAACACGATAAAAACGAGACCGAGCACAGTGATTGCTGTTCCCACGGCGGGCAAAACGAGCCGCCCGAAAACCGTTTCGTAACGGAAGCCGTCCATGATGACCCACAAGCCGAACGGAATCAGGATCACCGATGGAAAGTAATGCGTGATCGTCCACGAGGCAGGGAAGGGAGAGAGCCAGCCGCCGAAAAACATGATCGTACAAAGGCAGGAAACGGTGATCATGCTGGTGTATTCGGCGATGAAAAACATGGCGAATTTGAAGCTGGCGTATTCGGTGTGAAAGCCTGCGACGAGTTCAGATTCGGCTTCCGGCAGGTCGAAGGGCACGCGATTCGTTTCCGCAACCGCCGCGGTGAAAAAACAAAAGAAGCCAAGAATTTGCGGCCAAAGGTTCCAGCCGAAGATGCCCCACTGGGGATGGCGCCCCTGAGCGTTGATAATGTCGCTCAAGTTGAAGCTGCCGGCCATTAGAAGAACGCCCACGACTGACATCGTGAGCGCCAACTCGTAGCTGACCATTTGCGCAGAGCTGCGGAGCCCGCCGAGGAGCGGATACTTGCTGTTCGAGGCCCAGCCGGCGAGCGCCACGCCGTAGACGCCCAGCGCAGTGATGGCAAAAAGCGCCAGGATTCCGATGTTGAGATTTGGCGGAGCAATGCCGAGATAAATGTCGCGACCAAAAAGATGAAGAGGCTGCGGCCCAAAGGGAATGATGGCGATGGAAGTCAACGCCAGGGCAAGCGCCAGCAAAGGCGCCAAGTAATAAACGAATCTGTCTACGCCCGCGGGCGTCGGATCTTCCTTGAAAAAAAACTTCACGCCATCGGCAAGCGGCTGGAGCAAACCGTGCGGGCCGACGCGGTGCGGTCCCCAACGCGACTGGATATGCGCGACGACTTTGCGCTCGAACCAGGTCAGATAGGCGTTCACTGTGAGAACGATGAACAGCAGAACCGCGATTTTCGCAATCGTGATGTACAGATCTTCTCTGGTGGCGAAGAGGAAATGCACGGTTAGCTTTTCGCCTCCGGCAAGGATTCCATCATGGTGCACCAGCGGCTGAGCGTGCCACTGGTAAAAAGCGTGTCGTTCGCGGAGCGAATCAATCCCACTGGGACGTCGAACGGAGCGTGGCCGTTGCTGGCAACTTGCGCGCGCGCGGCTTCGGCGCCTCCGCTCAGCAAACCTGCAAGGGGCACGTTGTAAGCGGGCACGGCCTTGCGAATTTCGGAGAACACGTCGCCGGGCGTTTTGTAAGGGAACGCTTTGCCCAGTCCTTGTTTTTCAAGTTGATGCGAAAGGATACGCAGCAGGTCGAAATCGGTCCGCGGGCCCATCACCTCAGCGGCTTTCCGCAGAAGCTGAATTTCGCCGCAGGTATTTGTGACCGTGCCGTCTTTTTCGTAAGCCGACGAAGCAGGAAAAACGAGATCCGCGGCTTTCGCTGTCTCCGTCAAAAACATTTCCTGCACGATGAGCAGATCAAGTTTGCCGCGGCCATCGCTTGGTTTTCCAAAGTGAGCGAACGGATTGGCGCCGACGACGTACAGCGCCTTTAAGCTTCCGGACTGAGCGGCTTCCACCATCTGCGGGGCGGTCGTTCCTGGCTTGGAAGAGAGAACACAGCCCCAAAGCTGCTCGAAAGCTTCGTGGGCTTTCGCGTCGTCCACGTGCGCGTATCCAGGTAGACGGTCGGGAAGCAGCCCCATGTCCGCAGCGCCGCGCGAGTTGGCGTAATCACCGAGCGCCATGTAACGCGTTTTGCCGGGGAGTTTGGAACCAAAGGCAACGAGAGTCGCGATCGTTGCGCCGGAAACTTCCGCGCCAAAGACAATCGCCACGTCGCTTTCTGCTTCGAGTGCGGCTTTCAATTGGACGAGTTGTTCGACGAGATCCGGGGAGAGCTGGCCTTCTTCATGCGCCAGCCATTTCAAGATAGCGTGTTCCTGCCCCGAAGCAATTTTCACGAACTGCCTGGCTTTGCGCTTCAGCTTGATTTCGTTGGCATTGATGAGAAAGAGCTTCGTGCCGAAATGCCGAATGCCGCTACGAATCTGCCAGGCCACCAGTGGATTCTGATTCGTCGGATCGTTGCCAATGACCAATACGGATTTCGACTGGTACAACTGTTCCATGGTGAGAAGGGAATCGGCAGCGCGGTCGCCGAGAGCAGTGAGCAATCCTGCATAATCAGCGGTGCGGTGATGATCGACGTTATTGGTTCCAAAGGTGGCACGCGCGAGACGCTGCAGGAGATAGTTTTCCTCATTCGAAGTGCGATTCGAACCGATGAACCCAATAGCGTCTTTGCCGCCCGCGTCATAAGCGGCCTTCAACTTGGTAGCAGCAGCATGCGCGGCTTCTTCCCACGAAACGGGTAGCAACTTGTCACCTTTGCGCAGTAGTGGTTGGCGAATACGTTCCTTGTGCGTGGTGAAATCGAAGCCGAAGCGGCCCTTCACGCAGAGAAAATCTTTGTTAATGCCGCTCAAGTCGCGATTGTTCGCGCGCAGAATCTCGTGATTGCGCACGCTGAGAGTCGTCTTGCAGCCGTTCGAACAATGGGCGCATACGGTAGGGACGTATTGCATTTCCCAGGGACGCGTCTTGTAGCGATACGTGCCACTCGTGAGCGCGCCCACCGGGCAGATGTCGATGCACATGCCGCACTCTTCGCATTCGAGATGATCTTCGCGGTTCGGGATGATGATGCTGTTGGCGCCGCGCATACCGACGCCGAGCGCCTTCACGTCCATGCCCTCGTCGCAAACGCGCACGCATCGGAAACATAGAATGCAGCGTGGAGCGTCGTAGTAGACGAGTTCGGACCACTTTTCTTCGGGGCGATGAATTTTTTCCTCGACGAAGCGGCTAAAATCTGCGCCGTAGCGGTAAGTCATGTCCTGGAGTTCGCACTCGCCGCCTTTGTCGCAAACGGGACAGTCGAGGGGATGGTTGGTCAGGAGGAATTCGAGCATGGCCTTGCGCGCTTGCCGTACCTGGTCCGTGTCGGTTCGAACGACCATGCCCTCGGTGGCGACCAGCGTGCACGCGGTTTGCAGCTTCGGCGCTTTTTCGACTTCCACCAGGCACATGCGGCAGGCTGCCTGGAGAGACAGGCCGGGGTAGTAGCAGAACGACGGGACTTCCGTCCCGATGCGCCGGGTCGCCTCAATGACCAGCGTGCCCTGCGGCACTTGCACTTCGCGGTCGTTAATCTTCAGCTTGATGAGTTTCTGATCTGGCATGGAATCCTTGCCGCGAGCCCCTTTGTTTTACTTCTTGTCGTTTACCTTGCGCCGACCAGCGCCCCAGCAGATTTATAAGCGCAACGCCCTTTCAGATGCTCTTCAAACTCGCCGCGCCATTTTTTCATGATGCTGATGGTCGGCATGGCGGCGGCGTCGCCGAGCGGACAGAATGTCCGGCCGAGCATGTTTTTCGCCAATTCGGCGATAAGATCAATGTCTTCAGGGCGGCCGAAGCCCGCGTGAAAACGCTCGAGCGTCTTGCGCAGCCACGAGGTGCCTTCGCGGCACGGAATGCACCACCCGCAGGACTCGTGCGCGTAGAAATGCATGATGCGGCGCGCCATGTCCACCATGCAGGTGTCTTCGTCCATCACCACCATGCCGCCGGAGCCAAGCATGGAGCCGGCTTTGGCCAGCGAATCGTAGTCCATGGGGATGTCGATTTCGTCGGCGGTAAGCAACGGGCAGGAGCTGCCGCCGGGAATCACGGCCTTCAACTTTTTTCCTTCCGCAATGCCGCCCGCCACATCGTAAATGAACTTTTTCATGTTCATTCCGAGCGGTATTTCATAAATCCCGGGTTTTTTGACGTGGCCGGAAACGCACAGCATGCGCGTTCCGCCATTTTTCGGAGTGCCGCGGTTGGCGTAGGCTTCGCCGCCTTCGCGGATGATCGATGGCACGGCGCTCAACGTTTCCACGTTGTTGATGATGGTGGGACAGCCATACACGCCGACAACGGCGGGGAACGGCGGCTTGATGCGCGGGTAGCCGCGCTTGCCTTCAAGTGATTCCATCAGCGCGGACTCTTCGCCGCACTCGTAAGCGCCCGCGCCGGTGTGAATCAGCAAATCGAAATCGAATCCCGTGCCGAGAATATTCTTGCCCAGGTAGCCGGCGCCGTAGGCTTCGGCGATCGCGGCGTCCACAATGTCTAGCACATAGCGGTATTCGCCGCGAATGTAAATGAAGCCCTGATGCGAATTGATGGCGCGCCCCGCGATGACCATGCCTTCAATCAACTGGTGCGGATCCATTTCCATCAGCGGCCGGTCCTTGCACGTTCCGGGCTCGCTTTCATCGGCGTTGCAAATCACATACTTTGCTTTCGGCGAATCCTTGGGCACAAACGACCATTTCATGCCGGTAGGGAAGCCTGCGCCACCGCGCCCGCGCAAGTTGGATTTTTTCACTTCTTCAATGATGGACTCGGGCATCATTTCTTTCAGCGCTTTTTCCAGCCCTTTGTAGCCGCCTTGCATCATATACACGTCCAGCTTGTGGGAATCTTTCATGCCCCAGCGCCTGCTAATGAGCGGCGTCTCCAGGACATTCCGGTCGTGCAGCGCCCCGGAAATCACGGGCTCCGGTGCGGGACGCTTTCCGGCATCCAGTTCTTCGATGATGCGGTCGAATTTCAGGGGCGTCAGGTTTTCGTAGAAGTCGTAATTTACCTGCATGGCCGGCGCGCCGGTGCACGCGCCGATGCACTCGACTTCTTCGAGCGAGAACACGCCGTCCTGCGTGGTTTCCTTGTGGCCGATCTCCAGCCGCTTCTTTGCGCGCTCCAGGATTTCGTAGCCGCCCTTCAACATGCAGGCCACGTTGGTGCAGACCTGCACGTGATATTTCCCCATAGGCTTGCGGTGCAACATCGAGTAGTACGCCAAAGTTTCTTCGACCTGCACGTTGTTCAGGTCCAGGCGCCGCGCGATTTCGGCGATCATTTCATCGCTGATGTAGCCGAATTCGTCTTGTGCGTACATCAGCATGGGAATCAGCGCGCTGCGCTTCACCGGATAACTTGTCTGCAGCTTTTCGAATTTCGCCGAAAGTTTAGGAGAAAGTTCCATGGCTACCTGTCGACTTCTCCAAGCACGATGTCAATCGTTCCGATGCAGGCGACTACGTCCGCGATCAATTGCCCTTCAATGAGCTTGGGCAGCGCTTGCAAATTGATGAATGAGGGCGAGCGGAAATGCACGCGCAGCGGCTTCGGCGAGCCATCGCTCGCCACGAAACAGCCCAGTTCGCCTCGCGGCGACTCGACCGACACGAAGGCCTCACCCGGCGGCGGCGAAAACCCTTCGGTGAAAATCTTGAAGTGGTAGATGAGCGCTTCCATCTCCGTCTTCATCTTTTCGCGCTGCGGCGGGATGATGCCCGGCGCCTCGGCCTTGATCGGACCTTCGTCGGCGATTTTTGCCATGGCTTGACGCACGATTTTCAAGCTTTCGCGCATCTCCGCCACGCGCACCATGTACCGCGCATAACAATCCGATTCCGTGCGCGTCGGCACGTCGAAGTCGAATTCCTCGTAGCTTGAATATGGGAAGACTTTGCGGTTATCGTACGCCACGCCCGCCGCGCGCAGTGTTGGCCCGGTCATGCTCAAGGCGATGGCATCTTCCGGGGTAATGTAGCCGATTCCCTTGGTGCGTCCGATCCAGATGGGGTTCTCGGTGAGCAGCGCCTCGTATTCATCCACGCGGCTGGGCATCATGTTCAAGAACTTCTGCACCGCTTGGCGCCAGCCCGCGGGCGGCTCCAAAGCCACGCCGCCGATGCGGATGTAGCTGGTCATCATTCGCTGGCCTGCGAACATTTCAAAAATCTTCAAAATCTCTTCGCGCTCGCGGAAGCAATAGAGAAAAACAGACATTGCGCCGAGGTCGATGGCGTGCGTTCCGAGCCACACCAGGTGCGAGGAAATTCGCTGCAGCTCGACCATCAACACGCGGATGTACTGCGCCCGTTTCGGTACTTCCAGTCCCAGCAGCTTTTCGACCGCCATGCAGTACACCAGGTTGTTGCCCAAGGGATTCAGGTAATCCATGCGATCGGTGAGCGTGATGGCTTGCGAGTAAGTTTTGTCTTCGCAGGACTTCTCGATGCCGGTGTGCAGGTAGCCGAGGTCGGGAACAGCTTTCACCACGGTTTCGCCGTCCAGCTCCAGCAAAATCCGCAGTACGCCGTGGGTCGACGGGTGCTGCGGTCCCATGTTGAGGACCATGGTTTTTGCTGTGCCGGTAACGGTATCAACGGTGGTCATAGCATGCCGCTCTTTTTGAAAAGCTCTACCGAAGTAGGAACGTCGCGGTAGCCTTCCACGGGAAAGTCTTTGCGCAAGGGATAGCCTTCCCAATCTTCGGGAAGCAGAATCCGCCGCAAATCGGGATGGCCGGTGAAGCGAATCCCGAACAAGTCAAAAATCTCGCGCTCCAGCCAATTCGCTCCCGGCCAAACGGGCACAAGAGAATCCACCACGGGATCCTGGCTGTTCAGTCTCACTTGCAGACGCACGCGGTTGCGCCTGGGAATGGACACCAGGTGATAGTTCAACTCGAATCGAGGCTCAATCGGGAAACGGTCCACGCAAGTAGCGTCCGTCAGCAGGTTGAACTGCATTTTGGCGTCCGCGCGGCAATGCTCGGCAACGTCCCGAAGCAAATTTCGCGGCACTATGATCGTCGTTTCGTCCTGGAATTCGATGACCTCTGCAATGGCCTGTGGATTCCACGACCGCAAGCACTCGACTACAACACTAGCCTTTTGGCTGGAAGACTCGGTCACAATTTCCAATCCCACGGGCGCCGTTATTTGTGCCAGTCCAGCGCGCCCTTTTTCCAAAGATAAAGATAACCGACCAGGAGAACGGCGATGTAAATCATCATCTCCACAAAGCCGTACCAGCGTAAACTGCGAAAGATGTAGGCCCAGGGGTACAAGAAGATGGCTTCCACGTCGAAAAGGATGAAAACCATCGCCACGAGGTAGAACTTTACGGAGAAGGGTTCTCGCGCGTCACCTGTGGGCTCCATGCCGCATTCATACGCCTGTTGCTTGGCCCGGCTCGGCCGCCGCCATCCCACCAGAACGGAAAGCGCTGTCAGCGCGCCGGCAAGCCCAAAGGCAATCAGCAGGTGTAGGAGAAGTGGAGCATAGGTATGTAAGCCAGAATCCGTCATGGTCGAATTGCTATAATATCGATTTAGCAGGCGCTCGGTCAATTCGAGCGGAAAAGTTTCTGCGAGGCTTGCTCCGCTAGTGCGAAGCCTAAGCGGACACCGACATGCCATTCGGTCACAACTCCAACGTGACAATTGCCGGCGACACCTATCACGTCCAGACGGAAGAGCGCGGCGCCGCGCATGCGCTTATCGATACCACCGTTTATTTGCGCGGGCGCGTGCTGCATCGCCGCACGAACAGTTTCAAGGATCTGCTTCCGCTCAATGCGGACCGCGAGCAGGCCCTAAAGCTCCGCGTGGACACGCAGCATCGCAGCGTGGTTGATGAAATTCGCTCGGGCAGATTGCGCCTGACGGTTCCCGGCGATGCGAAGGCGTCCACGCCTCCGGTTGGAGTTGCCGCGGCCGCGGAATCAGCCGCAGCTCTGCACTTGGAATTGCTTAACCCTAAGACTTGGCTCTCCGGGAAGCACGCTCTTTTGCAGATTGCGGTAAACGATCACGCAAACAAGCCAGTGGAACGCGCCACCGTGATGGCTCGCGTGGAGGGCGCTGCGCAGCCTGCGGCGTTTTCCGCGGAAACGGGATCGCTCGGGCGCGCAAACCTTGAATTTGAGATGCCTCCTCTGGCTGGTCCTGACGTTGCGCTAGTGCTCGAAGCATCGAAAGGGAAGGCGCGCGCTCATTTGCGTTTTCAATTGCGCGCCAAACCACGCGTGCCTTCGGCCAGTTAAGGATTTTTCTTAGGAT
>JAWOLO010000127.1:0-2851 GCA_033853375.1 Terriglobia bacterium | reverse complement strand
AGTGCAAGTCCCTAAAGAACGGCCCAAACGTCTGCCAATGATAGTGTTTGTAGTTCGCGTAGAGAACGAAGGCATTGGCCACCTGGCGCTGCAGGTGTTGCACGACCGGATGGTCTTCCCGATTCTCTTGTGATCCGAGCGAATGGAGTAACTGTAGTGTTTGAGATGAAATCTGCGCCCGACGTCGATCAGATCCCCACCGATGGGACTGGCGATATGATTTCGGAGTCGCAGCGGCTTCCTGCTGAAGGCTCCCAGGAGGAAAGGTGGACGTAGATACCGTGAAAGGACAGCGACCCAGCTAAGAGGAAATACTAAAAGAGACTTCAAGCGCTAAGGAGCTGTTTTTAATTGTTTTTCTGTTTTAGCGGTCGCACAGGCGATTTCCAAACACCCTCGAGCTGGATTCCAATTGGCCGAAATATTGAAAGCCGCACACAGGTCTTTCATTTTCTCAGCGATGCCCAGCGCGAAGACTCCTTCGGCACGAAGAGCGTGGCAACGCCGGATCAAAGTCGGATACAAGCGCAAGGTTAGAGGAATCCTACTTTCCAGCTCCATGAGATAGATAAACGACTGATCGTTACGCTCAACTGTGTCGATTGCATAATCGTCCACGAAGTTCCCCGCGCCGTAGAGGATCGGTCGGCCTTTGTAGAGTTCAATCCCACGGAAAACGTGGCTCGAGTGGCCGAAGACTAGATCGGCTCCTGCATCGACCAGCGCATGAGCGAATGCCACATGCTCTTTCGGTGGAACGTAGCCCCAATTGGATCCCCAGTGAGCTGAGACAATCAGAAAATCCGCAATTTTTGAGTACTCGCGGATGGCCCCCAGCAGGCGCTTCGCACGAACATCAGTAAGGTTTGTGGGAACATAAAAAACTCCAGGGCAGTCCGCGCTGGCTTCCCAATCGGGCTCATTGTCCGTAAAAGCAAGCAGTCCAATCCTTCGCCCGCACGCTTGGGTAATCGCAAGCCTCGATGCCTGTGAAAGATCGATTCCCGCGCCACTATGAATAATCCCAGCATGGTCCAGAATTCCGAGCATCTCAAACATCGCGTCGTAACCGTAGTCGAGCACGTGATTATTGGCTAGTGAAACGGCGTTCATGCGGGCGGCTTTGAGCACTGCGATGTTCTTTGCTGCTGACCGAAAGTGAAAAGCCTTTGCATAGGCGGACCAAGGCGTGCCGCGGTCTGAGATGACACACTCGAGGTTACAAATGCGCCAGTCAGCGTTATGCAGAATGGGCAGCGTGTCTCCCCAAGGATACTCTGGGGGCGCGCTCTCCAGAGCCTCGTTCACCAGCCGCCCGAGCATGCAGTCGCCCACCAACAACAACCGGCAGCGCTCTCTTTGTGTACCTTCAGAGGCCGATGGTCCATGTTGGTGGCCAGGCATGCAATTTCCGCAATCATTGCTGATCGTTTCGCTCATTGGGCATTCCGCCGTATGCGGACTGAACCTGCCTGTCCTATCGTTCCTTCGATCTCGATTTCGACGGGGAGGAACATTTTGACGATTTCTGCATTCGTCGCGAGGTGTAATGTCACCTTTGAAGTCCGAACTTCAGAAACTCCCGTTGCCAAAGAAAGGGGCAATACGAGTTGATCGCAGAGAAACGGATCTACAGAGCCGTCCGTCTTCAGAAAGTCGAGGAGTTGGCCAACTGCCTCGTCGGAGACACGCTCAGCCGGCTTGCCACGGGCCCCGAGGCTCTGGAAACAACATTGGCTGTTCTCAAAATCCGCAAGGAGCAGGAGAAGTGTACCTTTCGATGGTGAGGGTAAGCGGACGATTTCAATTTCGATTGTTTTCGATACTTCGCTGAGCCTCCTTAATGCCTGCTCCCTTTGCCGCTCAGCTACGCTAGCATTCAGATTTGCCACCGCTGAGATGCCCCGGATTCTCTTCAAGCGTCCACGGTTTGTCAGATATAACGGAGAGAGTTTTGAAGCCGGCTGGACTACAGCATGAACGCGTCCGCCACCAAGGGGATAGAATCCGGCCGCTTCCAGTTCCAACTGAAGGTTGAAGCCAATGCGCCTCATATAAGGTACCCAATGCATCGCCAGAAAATGAAAACACGGACTCCAAGGCACATGGGTCCCACCTATCAAGGTGATAGTTGACTTTGCTGTGGCCAAACTCAATGAAGGCAGAATTGTTTGAAGCACGAGTGAACTCGATCCTGCCGTGCCAATATCCAACTCAAAATTCCCCGGCGAGATGCAAGTTGGTTCGAAAGTCAGAGATTGCGATCCGAGCCGCGCACCCTCGACGTTGGCCATTCCTACTTTACTAGCTGCCTCCACAGCTTTGAGATGTTGAGCCATTAACCCAGGCTTCTTGCGTCGACAACGAATGTTTGTCAGCGTAAAGGGCAATCCCGTGATCAATGAGAGCGTGAGCGAAGTCCTCAAGATTTGGCCGCCTCCCTCGCCGATGGAACCATCTATCGACAGTGCGGATTTCTTCTGAGGCCTCTGATGAATAAGAAGCGTCGCTCCGGCATCAAATGTACCGTGGATTATCTCCATGCTGGTCCCTACTCTGCCAACAGGCGGTCGCGGACGAATGGCTCAGAGCCAGTAGACCTCGGCGGGGTTCCGTCCGTGCGATTCCGGCCATGATTTCGGATGCCCAAGCACAATCGGGGCAACAACTCGGTAGCTTCCTGGCAGTTTGAGTTCAGTCTTGGTCGCAGGTAAGTCCAGCCAAGGGCGTGCGAGACCAATCCAGCAACTGCCAAGTCCTTCATTCCGAGCGCCCAGCATTAAATTCTCGGCAGCGAGGCAACAATCCTCGGCGGCTTGCGTCGCCGAGGATTTAGCCAGGATAATCACCA
>JAWOLO010000126.1:0-4079 GCA_033853375.1 Terriglobia bacterium | reverse complement strand
GAAGCCGATCAATCCAAGGAGTCAGGCATCGAAGCGCAGCGCCAGCGCGTTGCCGAGCTCAAGCGCAAGCTCGCGACCATCGATTTGCCGACCGCCCGCGAGCTTCTCACTGTGGCTGATATGCTCGTGCGCAAGAGCGTTTGGCTCGTGGGCGGGGACGGCTGGGCTTACGACATCGGCGCCGGAGGATTGGACCACGTGCTCGGCTCGGGGCGCAACGTCAACGTCCTCGTTCTTGACACCGAAGTGTATTCGAACACCGGCGGGCAAATGTCGAAAGCCACTCCTCGCGCCGCAGTGGCCAAGTTTGCTACTGGCGGCAAAGAAATGGCCAAGAAGGATTTGGCCATGGAAGCCATCAGCTACGGTTATGTGTACGTCGCTCGTGTGGCCATGGGTGGCAGCGACACGCACACCATCAAGGCATTTCAGGAAGCGGAAGCGCACGACGGCCCGTCGCTGATCATTGCCTACAGCCACTGCATCGCGCATGGCTACGACATGGGCTTCGGCCTAAATCAACAGAAGAACGCTGTGCTCTCCGGCTACTGGCCATTGATGCGCTACAACCCGGCCCTGCGCCTCGAAGGGAAAAATCCTTTCCAACTCGATTCCAAGGCGCCAAGCATTCCGCTCAAGAAATACGCTTACGAAGAAGCGCGCTACACCATGCTTACCCGGAGCCATCCCGAAGCTGCGCGCAAATTGCTTCACGACGCGCAAGACGACGTGGAGCGCCAGTGGCGCGTTTACTCCAACCGTGCGGCTATGCCGGGAAGGGCGGAAACTCCCAACATTGCACCGCACGAACCGGAAGAAGCCGTCGAAACCGTCAAGAAAGGGGGCGACGAGGAATGAGCGACATTTCCACGCGCTACTTGGGCCTTGCGTTGAAATGCCCTCTCGTCGTTTCCGCGTCCCCTCTTGGCGAGTCCGTTTCGAACATCCGCGAACTCGAGGACGCGGGCGTCGGCGCTGTTGTGCTTCCATCCCTCTTCGAAGAGCAACTGGAACTCGAAAGCAACGCCTTGGACGATGATCTCTGGCGTGGAGCGGAAAGTTCCCCCGAGTCTCAATCGCTGCTCCCCGATCTGCAAGACTACAACCTTGGTCCCGATGGCTATCTCGACTTGATCGAAGGCGCAAAGGCCGCTGTGGACATTCCGGTGATCGCCAGTCTCAACGGCGTGTCACCGGGCGGATGGGCCGAGTACGCCCGGCTCATGGAGGAAGCCGGCGCGGATGCCATCGAATTAAATATCTATTCGATCGCTACGGAGCCAACCGTAAGCGCAGTCGAAGTCGAAAGGGGCTATGTGGATCTCGTGCGCCAGATCAAACGCACTGTACGCGTGCCCGTGGCCGTAAAGCTTTCGCCTTTCTTCAGCGCGCCTGTGAATATCGCCGCGCGCCTGGATGACGCGGGCGCCGATGGCCTGGTGCTCTTCAATCGTTTTTATCAGCCTGATTTCGATGTGGAATCACTCGAAGTGGTGCCGCGCCTCACGCTGAGCCATCCCGATGAGCTGTTGCTGCGGCTTCACTGGGCGGCCATTCTCACCGACCACGTGGAAGCCGATTTGGCCATCACCGGCGGCGTGCACAGCGCCATCGATGTGGTCAAATGCATCCTGGCCGGCGCGAGCGTAACGATGATGGCTTCCGCGTTATTGCAGAAAGGAATTCACCACGCCTTCTCCGTCCTCAGCGACCTGCACCGCTGGCTGGAAGACCATGAATATGACTCCGTCCGCCAGATGTGCGGCAGCATGAGCCGGCGTTCGGTCCCGGATCCCACCTCCTTCGAACGCGGCAACTATATGCGCGTACTCAGTTCTTATGCCCTGCGACCTGGAAACAACAGCCGCTAAACACACGACGCAACGCAACCTTTCAAAGGAAGAGTGGCTGGCAATTAATAGGAATAGCGTCAAATGCAGTAATCAAGCGGCGGGAATAGGTAAATTCCAGTTATTTCAAATTCCAGAACGTGGCGTCGGGCTTCAGCAGTTCGAATCCGGCGTCCCAAGCTTCGTGACTGCGCCAAACTACTTCTGCTTCTGCCTTCCGTCCTGTTTCCGGATGAATCAGACGCACGCGCCGGTGCAGCGGCAGATCCGCTCCCACCACGGCCATGCATCCGGAGTGGCTCACATCCACAGTAACCGCGTTGGCGCTTTCCTTCCTTCCGCCCTGATCCCATTCCACCAGCAGCTTGATGCGCGAGATAATGCGCTTGTGGCTACGCAACCGTTCCCATCGTTCTTGGAGGGCGTTGGCGGCAGTGCTGGAGACGATGTTCGTGCTCATGGGACCTCTCTGTGGATGTCTAGCCGGGCCCGAAGGGGAGAATACAACTTAGTCCCATGAGTCGCGCAGGTCAATAGTACTTTTTGGCTCGCGCTCTTTTTAGTTAGCCCCAAAGACTGAGAATTTCGTATTTGCAGGGGCAGAATCACGCGATTTCTCCGAAAGCTCCCAGCCAACAGTGACAATTGGCACACATCCGTGTGACCCCGTCTGAACGGAACGTTGTTTTTCCTCGATGCCCAGCCCTCTCGTTCGAGGCTGAGTTCTGCATTCTTCAGCTTGTCTCCAGGATAGCCCGACGGGCCGATTCTGCGCCCTGCACGGTGGAGACACTCACATGCGAGCCAGGCGAAAGCTTTGGCAGGAGAAACGCTATTCCAATATGCTCGAAAGGATTGACGAGAAATGGCCGTTTGATAACATTGATGGCTCCCGAAGCTCAGCCCCCAAGCCAGTAGTGCAGACAGCATGCGGATTCAACAGCCCTAGCAACGTAGGTGGGAATTGCTGTCTTGCGGGGGTGGTGAACAATGACAGTCACAATCGAACTCGGCCCTGAACTCTACGACCGCATTCGGACGCTGGTCCACGATGAACTTAGCGAGCAGAAAAACAGGCAGAAAATCGAGCGGCTTGCGATGAAAATCCGCGGTCAACTCGACCAACTGTCTGGTCCAAGCAGGTCCCCAAGTGGTCCAAAAGTCGACGTGCGCATTCTTCTAAACGACTAATACGACTCGATATTCGCGCAAATCCTTCAAAAGACCTTATCCGGGCCGGAACACAAGACATTTAGGCTCGGGATGACAGGCTTGCCGGGCGAATGCCGGATTCTTGAGAAAGCCAAGTGAAGTGAGGTGCCGTTGTGCTTGATGAAAAGCAAGTCCGCGCGATTTTGGTCTGCGCTTTTGAGAACTTGCAACGACAGAACACCGTCCTATATTCCCTGACAACCGAACTGGAAGCCGTTCGGGATGTGCTTTGCGAGCATGCGCCGACCTACAAGGCTTTGTTGGAGCAGAAGCGAGCGCATTACGTGGAAGAACTCAAGTCCACCGTCGCCGAGGATTTCTCGAAATTTGAGAAGATCCTTCAGCAATTGAGGGAGCCTAAGCGGCCCTGATCTGCGCCTTCAGGCGTGTACCGCGCGTTTGTGCTCGCGATCCAGCCTGGCGGCCAATTGCGGGCGAAGGCTCGCCAGGTTCTTCAATGTGTTGTACCAAAGCGCCGCGCCCAGGCTGAGAAAAGCTATCGTAATTAAAAGGCCGGGTACTTCGGTTGAGGATAGCGGCGAGAGCTGCTCGTCCTGGAAGAGCTTGAGCTCGGAGCGGGCGAGTTCACTTTTCAGTGAAGCAGTTTGGTCAATGAGCTTGTCGGAATCGCTGACCAGCTCGGCGTTTACTTCCTGTTGATACGCGGCAGCCAGAGTATCGCGCGCGGGATTTTCCTCTAAGGTTGAGCGAAGCCAGGACTCGGCCTCCTCACGGCTTGCAAATCCAGGCGAAGTTTCAAGGGCATGCATCGCTTTGAATTTCGCTTCCGAGGTGACAATGTCCTCAACAGGAGCCGGCGTGGCCGCGACTTTTTCCCGCTCTTTGCCCCGTGATTTGCGTTTTGGCGGTTCAGGGATGGCGGGGGCGGAGCGCAAGATCGAAAGCATGGCGTTGCGGTAGACGCCAGGCACCACGGTGTGAGCGCTTTCCTTGGGACGTGAGAGCTGCTCCGCGTGCTTGTCCAGGGCTACTGCGGTGGCCGCCAATCGCGCGCGC
>JAWOLO010000125.1:0-3868 GCA_033853375.1 Terriglobia bacterium | reverse complement strand
GCGCCGGCCCTCAGGCGCCAAGAGCCTGTTCGAACGCTTCATGGAGCAGGTACGTTATTTTCTCGCGTTGAGCCTCTTCAACGTTTTCCCCCTGCCGCGCGAATCCGGCTTCTTGCAGAGTTTCCGTTTTGTGGGAAATCTCGTAGATCGCTACTGGAACATCCTCCTTTTCCCGGAAGGGCGAACGTCCGAGGATGGCAGGATGGGGCAATTTCGCACTGGAATCGGTCTGCTTGCCAAGCAATTGCAAATCCCTGTCGTGCCCATGTATCTGGACGGCTTGTTTGAACTGAAGCAAGCCGAACGCATCATCACTCGACCCGGCCACGTGCGAGTGACCATTGGAGGGCCTGTACGTTTCTCACGCGACGACGACCCGAACGAGATCGCTCACGAATTGGAGCGCCGAGTCCGAGAGCTTCAGTGCGCTTGAGGTTGTGCTGCTGAGCGCTTGAAAATCGACAGTCTGCGAATCATGAGGATGAGGACCACAAGAGCCAGAACTGCGCCGAGCGATGTCCATTTCTGACTGAAGAGGAACTGCTTCGCCGCCTCGCCGTAACGTGCTCCAAGGAATCCCTCGAAGAAAAAGAGGCAGCCGCGCCCGACCAGAGTTCCAATCACAAATGTGCCGAGTGGAACCTGAAAAACACCTTGCGCTACCACAAAGGGTTTAAATGGCACCGGAAACGGCGCAACTGCAGGAAAAAAAACGCACGCCATAGGATAGTTCCCGACTAGTTCTCGAATCCGGCCTGGCGGATGACCTTGCGTTTTGCGGTAATAGACCTGTCCGCCTTTTCGCGCAAGAAAGTAGATCCACAAGCATCCTGCGAGGGAGCCGAGTGCAGCCATCCCCGCGTAAAATGGCATGCGAGCCGGATGCCGACTGGAGAGGTCAAAAAGAACTAAATCGGTGACCAAGGGCAGCGGAACAAACGATGAGTCAATGAACGATGCGCAGAGAATTCCTATTCCGCCCAGGCCGGGCAAACTTGCTATCAACCATGACTTAAGTTGCGTCCAACCCACGGCGCCACCGGTCTGCTCAGGAGTCTGGAAAATCCGCCCATGCCCCAGGTGTCTGAATCTCAACCGACTCGAACCTCATGGCTCGGTCGTAGCTCGATTTGAAACTCTGGGCGTTAGCTTCTTGCTGATGAATTCCTGAAATACGTCGGCAAATGCAGTTTCAAGGACTCTGATTCCGGCGGACTGAAAGACAAACCCCACATTGCGATTCTTGGCAGGAAGGTACGTGTCCGCAATTCCTGCAGCTGCCAGGTTTCCGAAAGCATTCGAATAGTTGGGCTGCCACTTTCCATTGTCGCCTTTGGCGACTACCGACCGGCTCAACGCATACCAAAGCCGTGAATGCCAGCTGCTTCCCGGGCCTTTGTAGAAGTAACGTGGATCCTGTTTGAAAACCGTCGGCATGACCGCGCTCCCGAGAAACGTGCCGATGGCCACGTTGCCGTAAGTCACACCGAATCGTCTCGCATAACCTTGGGCGCCTTGCCCGTATGCCCGGTACCAGTTTCTTTGCTGTTCGATCTCGGCGCCGGCGACAACCGAACCGATGGTTATGGGATCCTCCGAGGTCTTCCACGCTAGCTTCATCTTTTGCTTGAACGTAAGCGGAACCGCGTCAGGAACGTAGCTCACATAAAAGTTGGGAAGAAAGCCGAATACGCGTTGCTTCTCTTGCGCCTTGATTTGCTGTTCCGCGATTTCATTCTGCGTCTGCGGCGTCACGGTTATTTGCGTTATTTGCACCGCGAGGCTGAGCGTGATTTGCGGTGTCAGATAGTGCTCGTCCGGGTGAACCGTTCCAGCGAACTCTTGCGTCCGGAAACCCCGCGCAGAAATCGTCAGGTGGAACTCTCCAGAAGGTACGGACGGAAACACAAATCGCCCATCTTCATCCGATTCTGCCTGCGCCACCCAAGTTTGATCCGAGCTCGTCAAGTTTATAACTGCGCAAAGGATGGGCGCGCCGCTTTGGTCGGTAACCGTTCCCGCTATGGAGCTAGACGATGGCTGATGGCCTTCGTGTGGCGTATTCACTGTGGCTTCCGCCTTCAGAGGGTCCATCATGAATAGAGATGCGTTTTGATTCCAAAGTGGAAGGGGAGCAATTTGCGGTTCCTGTGCCGCAACCGCTGGTCCAGCCAATAACAATCCACTTAAAAACAGCCACCGAACCTGGCATCGCACAAACAGTCCTCTCCTGAGCCGCGCTCCGGATCACCGGATATCCGGCTTCAAATGTATGGATGCTTCGCGGGTTTGAACAGACACAAGAAATTTCTGTTTGCAAAAAAAAAACAAAATTTTACTCTCAAGGTGTATCTGCTGCGCCAGTTCGCCAATCTAAGTTTTGTTGCTAGGGAGCATCATTCGTTCTGCGGAACCTTCCGTTGTGTAGAAGGCGCTGCCCAATTCCGTTCGAGTGGTGACCTCTGCGGCGCTCTGGCGGGGCCAAGCGCTGGACATTTCGCGCGCACTTGAGGTCAGGCTTATGCCCACGGTTGAACAACTGCCGATGTTAGAAGAACGGGCCGCGGTAGAACAAACGCTGCCTACACTTCCCACACAGTCTTTTCGTCTTGACGTACCATTGCACAACCTCCTCTTGCAGCCGGCGCAACGCCCGTTGCTTCAGACCGCGGCGGAGGTAGCAGCGCTTCCCGAGCCGGTTTTCCCCCAACACCCGGAACTCGTGCACGAACTGGACTCGGCTGACTTTGCCGCGCATGAGCAAGTCCTGAATACCGGAAAAAGGCACTGGCCTGCTTCCAAGATTCTCAAAACCATGAAAGGGTGGATGTTTCCGTATTTCAAGTCCCGAGTCCTCCCTGGAGACTTTCAGCCAATCATCGCGTACCTCTTCACCGAGTGGAAATGCAATTTGGATTGTCACTATTGCTGGTCTTACGACAATCGAGTGAAGGGCATGACGGAGACCACGGCGCGCCGCGCCATCGACTGGCTGGAGTCCACTCCGTGCCGCGTGCTGGCTCCCACCGGCGGGGAGCCGCTGCTGCGCCCCGATTTCGTGCACAAAGTGATTTACTACGCCGCGAAGAAAGACTTTTGGGTTTACCTGGCAACGAATGCACGTTTACTTCGACCTGAAGTTACCGATCGCCTTGCTGATGCAGGAATCGCCACCATCAATTTTGCAGTCGATACAATCAAGGAAAAGCCTGGCCTGCCCAAGGCGCTGGAGCACGTCCGATCCTATTTTGATTACCTCGTGCGCAGGCAATACCGCCACGGGTACACGGTTTTCTTCAACACGAATATCTGCCGCACAAACATCGAGGATGTGAAGGAACTTGCAAAAATCGCGCACGACAACGGAATCTCGATCACTTTTCACGTGAACGAAGCTCCCATGATGGAACAAGGCCACTTCAAGCACCTTCATGAAAACGATACTTACATTCGCCCGGAAGACTTTCCGGCCGTTGACGATCTGCTGGATTGGCTGATCGACAAGCAGCGCCAGGGCTGGAAGATGGTCGATTCGATTCCACGCCTCCAGAACATGAAAGGGTTCATGCGCGGCGTAGGCGAACACTGGGGCTGCCGCGCCGGTCAGAACTGGCTCATCATTCGAACCGACGGGACGCTGGCGCCATGCTTCCCTATGTACAACGCAACGTACGATTGGGGCACGATTGAGAACCATAAGTTCGACGTCAAGCAACTAGCCGAGATGAAACAGGGTTGCGAGCCACACTGTTTCTCAACCCTTGGCTATAACGTTGCGTATTGCTACAGCACGGCGCGCGTCATGCGTTGGTTACTAAAGCAGGCTGCCAACGGTTTTCAGGGCGCAACCGGCAGCTTCGAATAAACC
>JAWOLO010000124.1:0-3534 GCA_033853375.1 Terriglobia bacterium | reverse complement strand
CATAAGCCTTCCCCCTTCGTCCAATTCCACGACCACTATTGTGTATGGCGCAACGTCTTCAAAACCCGTCGGTGCCGCGGCGATCGTGGTGTGAGTAAAGACTTTACCCTTCCCGCTGTATTCCTTGAATTCGAATTCTCCCGACAAGCACTGCGGGCAATCGGCCCGCGGCGGAAAAGTGGTATAGCCACAATCTTTGCAGACCGAGCCCATCATCCGGCCGTCCTTGAGGTGCACGGCAAAGTCCGCAACTTTGGAATAGGGTACAAAACTGACTTTTCCAAACCAACTGAACATAAATCAATCCCTCCTGTAGACATTCACAAAGGTGTACTGGCCGATGCCGCCGACATTGTGAGTGAGGCCGACGTCCGCATTGGGCACCTGGCGCGCGCCGGACTCACCGCGGAGCTGTTTGACGATTTCATAAGCCATGGAAACCCCTGTGGCCCCGATGGGATGGCCCTTGGCTTTAAGGCCACCATCTACGTTGACAGCCACCTCGCCGCCGATATAAGAGCGCTTTTCTTCGATGAACTTTCCGCCGTGACCCTTCTTACAGAATCCGAGGTCTTCATAAGCCATGATTTCGGCAATGGTGAAACAGTCGTGGACCTCGGCAACTTTCACATCTTTAGAAGTGACCTTGGCCATATGGTAAGCTTGCTTTGCGGCTTCCGCGGCCGAAGGCAGGCCCACCAGATTGGGCCGGCGCAAAACAGACATGCTCGACGTCGCGCAGCCCACGCCGTCCAGCCAGACGACTTTTTTGCTCAGGGTCTTAGCCCGGCTCTCATCGGCCAATATCACGCAGGCGGCTCCATCCGCGTTGGCGCAGCAATCGTAGACGCAAAATGGCGACGCCACCGGGTCTGAGTTCATCGCCTTATCCAACGGGACCTCTTTTTTGAAAAGGGCGTTGGGGTTTTTCGAGCCGTAAAAATGGTTTTTGACGGCAACCTGCAGCATCTGCTCGTGGGTGGTGCCAAACTCGTGCATGTGGCTGGTGGCAAACATCGCATAGTAACCCGGAAAGGTGCTGCCAAAAATCGATTCCCATTGCACCTCACCGACACGACCCATCAGCGCTAATATCTCGGCGGTCGCGAGTTCCGTCATTTTCTGGCAGCCGATCACCGCGACGACTTGATGCAACCCCGACTTGATGGCCATCCACGCCGTACGAATGGCGGCACTCCCGGAGGCACAAGCCACTTCAGTCAGCCAGGTGGGTTTAGGATTAAGGTTAAGATACTCCTGAACCACACCCGCCACCGACCGCTGCTTGTGGTACTCCGGCACTGCCGCGACGACCGTGGCATCCAAATCATCACGGCTGATTCCTGCATCTTGAATTGCTAAGCGGAAAGCCTCAAAGGCCAGCTCCTGCACAGTGGCGTCGCTGCGCCGGCCAAAAACTCCGTGCCCCGCTCCAATAACTCCAACTCGACTCATGTAATTCTCCTTTCCCCTGATAAACCAACAGCCATCTCTGGGATGGTTAAGCTAAAGTAACATAGGATTCGAAATGATAACGTCATATATATTGTCCGCCATCGATCTTGATGACTTCTCCCGTGATGTGGCGGGACAGATCAGAGCACAAGAAAGCCACCAGATGCGCACAATCGTCAGGCGTAGCAAACCGGCCCACGACGGTTTCGGACAGCGCCTTGTTCTTAAATTCCGGCGCGAGGTTGTCCATCATATCGGTGAGGACCATGCCGGGAGCAACGACGTTCACATTGACGTTGAAAGCCCCGAGGTCCCTGGCCAAAGACTTCGACATGGCGATTTCACCGCCCTTGGAGGCAGCGTAGTTGGCTTGGGCGAATTTTCCCCGCAATCCGTTGATCGATGAGACGTTCACGATCTTGCCGTACTTTTGATCTTTGAAAACCACCGCCGCGGCTTTGTTATAGTTGAAGTAGCCTTTGAGATTGACCCCGATGACCGTATCCCACTGCTCCTCGGTCATCTTCCAGATGACTCCATCCCAGGTGATCCCAGCGTTGCAGACCATAATATCCAGACGGCCAAAAGCCTCCTGTACTTGCTGGACCATCTTGATGGCGTCGTTGTAACTGGAGACGTCGGCTTTGACAGCCAACCCTTTTGCCCCAAACTTCTCAACTTCCGCCACCACCTGCTTGGCCTCGGTGTCGTGGCGCCGATAGTTCACGGCTACATTCGCACCTTCACGACCCAACTCGATGGCAATAGCGGCGCCGATACCCAAACTACCGCCAGTGACAATTGCTCCTTTTCCTTTGAGTCCCAGATTCACGATTACGCCTCCCTTTCCTGTTAAAGAAATTTTTGATTATTTTGACTTTGTAGGGTTGCACATAAGACCCGACCAATCGCGCAAGATTTCTTGCAGACTTTCTACGCGTGAAGCATTCGCGGTTGTTTTCGAAGCAGATCTCCAGTGCAGCTTATTCGTCCTTCCATTTGGGCGGCCGCTTCTCTAAGAAAGCCTGAATGCCCTCGACCGCGTCGACCGTCGACATGAGGCGATCTAGATAGAGCCGCTCGACTTCCTGAATGTGCGCACGAAAGTGCTTGACCAGGCTGAGCTGTGTCGCCTGGTTGGCTAACCGCAGGGCCGCCGCGCTCTTGGGCAGAACCTGCTTCTCGACAAACGCCTGCACGGTTGCATCCAGTTGACCGGCTTCGGCCACTTCGTTGGCCAGTCCCAGGCGTCTGAGTTCCGTTGCCGTAAATTTCTCACCGGTGAGCGTCATCTGCGCAGCTAGGGCGAATCCTGCCTTGTATGGGAGAAGTATGGCGGCCGCGGGCGGAAAGACACCGAGCTGGATCTCCGGCACGCCGAGCCCCGCCCCTTCTTCACAGAAGAGCAGCGGGCACGCTAGTGCCAGCTCGAATGCCCCGCCAAGGCAAACGCCACGCACCTTGGCCAACGCAGGTACCGGGCATTCCAACAGTGCGCCGATCAATTGATGGAATTTGGGCAGCATCGCTCCGACCTTGTCGGCCGTATGTTCTTCAACGCTGGCGCCGAAGGAAAAGTGTTTGCCCGTTCCGGTGATAATCATGAGCTTTTTGTGAGCTGCACCCGTCACATTTTTCATCTCGGCTAAAAGCTCGCCCATCATCCCAGCGCTGAGGATGTTGCCCGGAGGCGGCCCCAACACGATTTCCGTCACCTGGCCGTTATAAAGCTCGTTTACCTTGATCAGAGAGTAAGTCATTTCGATGAACCTTTAGGCAGAACGCTTTCAATCAATTCGTCGCTCCACGGCGTGGCTTTGGCTAGCGCCCGGCGCAGTTTGATGAAGTCCACATCACGATTGTCCCTGGGCCCTTCGTTGAAAGCCCTGAACCCTGCTTTGGCTTCGGTCATCATGTTCAACGCCAACCACGAACGGTTGGTCTCGCAGTTGCGCTGCCAGTGCGCCAGTTTTTGTTTGCGCAGCGACTCCAGAGTCTTCGAAACACAGTCAGGCATGAGCAAGGCCAGTGAATAACAGAGCTTCTCCACCTCCTGGTCCAAGAGACTCAAGTCCGTCT
>JAWOLO010000123.1:0-3970 GCA_033853375.1 Terriglobia bacterium | reverse complement strand
GGCATGACCATGCGCGCATCCCTCGTTGCGGCGAGCACGGCGTCGAGATTGTCGACTTCCATGTAGAGATACGTCGGACCTTTGCGCGCCTCCGCGGACATGGATGGCGGGGCGTCCTTTTCCACACTGGAGTAAGTCTGATACATCACTTCGACGGATCCCTTCTGAAAAATCACAAAGCCGAGCTTGTTGCCGTCAGGGACTTCGACCGTCTTGGCGAATCCAAGATGGTCCACCCAAAACGGGATGAGCGGCTCGATGTCCTTGACCAGCAAAACCGGGGTGATGCGCTTGACGTTCATAGGCGGTTTCTCCTGAGCGAAATTGGCGTTCGAAACGGGAAAGCCGAACAGTAAAGCGACAACAGCGAGAGCGGCGAGGGCGAAGCCGATGTCCTGGGAGGAAGTCAGCTTGGAGAGCATGGGTCGGTTTTCTCCTTGACAAAACGTCGGTCTCATTTAGACTTGGTTCGTACGTAGTCAGGCCTGACTAGTCTAATTAAGAATAGTCAGGGCTGACTACCAAAGTCAAGGAGGTTTTTCATGGCCACCCCCACTCGACAACTGGCCGACCTGATCTCCATCGGGCCGGCGATGCTGCGGGATTTCGAGCTGCTGGGCGTCCGCAGCGTCGCGCAGCTGGCTAGGCAGAATCCGCGGCGCATGTACGCGCGGCTGAACCATGCGACGGGCCAGCGGCAGGATCCGTGCGTGCTCGACACGTTCTGCGCGGCGGTGGCGCAAGCGCGGAACCCCCGGCTGCCTGCGGAGCAATGCCAGTGGTGGTACTGGAGCAGGAAGAGGAAGTCCGCGCGCTAAGAAAAAAATGAAGAGAAAAAATAACGGCGAGGCGCATAGCCCACAGAGCCCCGCAGAAAAACCGGCGCCAAGCAGCAGGCGGCCCCTGGTTCTGGCCGCCGCGAGGAAGCGTGAGCGCGCAAAGCGGCAGATGGAGTTGACAACGCCGGACCTGGTGGTGCTGAGCCTGCTGGCCGAACAGCCGATGTACGGCTATCAGGCGAACAGGGAACTGGAGCGGCGGGAGATTTGGGACTGGGCGGCGGTTTCGCGGCCCCAGGTGTACTACTCGCTGGAAAAGCTGGCGGGCGCGGGACTGCTGCGAAAATTAGCCCCGCGTGAACGGGAGGCGAGGCTGGACCACGACACGTTCGAAACCACGGAGCAAGGCCGTGAGGCGCTGGCTGATGCGCTCGAGCGAGAGGGTTGGACGACGCAGCGCGACCGCCCCGCTTTTCTGACTTGGCTGGCGCTTTCCTGGCTGGCGCGGCCGGGCGTTTTTCGGAAGCAACTGAGGAAGAGGCGGAAATTCCTGCTCAAGGAGCTGAAAAGAGAAAAGGCAACGCTGATGTCGATTCTCAGCGAGGTGGGTCATGGGTTCCACGAAGCAGTGTGGATGGTCACCTTGATGATGGAGCAACTTAGAACGGAAATCCGCTGGAACCGGCAACTGGAGCAAGATTTGAAGAGGAGAGCACGCGCGCTCCATCCTTCGGTGTTCACGGAGAACTTGCCCAAATAAATTTGAGCCCTGTGAATTTGGAGCGCATACCCAGCGCCTCACAGTTGTGTGCCCTCCCGTGTACCCGCAAATAATCGCAGCGCGAACTCTCCAATCAACCCCGCGCGACGCGGAGCACTTGGCGTCGCCGGCAGACTCGCGCGCAAACGATGCAGGGAAGTTCCTTGGGCGGGTCTCGCCTTTCTCTCTATCTTGCTGGAATGAATTGAGCCGCAGACGGGGCGGTCCAAACAACGTCGCCCTTGTCATTGTAGAATTGCAGCGCGGCTTGGCCTGGGAGCGGCTGGCTCGGCGTCAGGTAATTTCGGCCACTCGCCTGCTTCAACAAAGAGAGGCGAGCACAAACATGGCCGTCGGCATCCTTGAGAACAAAATCTTGAGCTTCGACGGTGCGCGCGTGGAGAACGTCGGGTTCGATGCGGTCAGCCCGCGCTGCAGCCGCGACGCGCTCGGCCTGCCTTGTGCTCAGCAGCAACATGGAAATAACGAACAGCAACGCGATTGCGCTGGCGGACTTCCAGCGGCGATTGGCGGATTCGAGCTTTTCAATGCGGGCAGCCAAGGTCTGAAGATCTACTGGCGAAGAATTCATAGACACCTCCTGGAGTTGGGTAGGGCAATCCCTGTGAATTTTGACGAACGGGCAGGTCTCATCGTGAGCACAGGCGCGCCACTTGAGACTCGCAAACGAACTCAGCAAAGCCTATGCTAGTGCTATCCCCCATGGCTCTCAAGCCCCTTAACGGAGGAAACATGCTTTCACGTCTTTTGCGGCTCAGCGTTACCGGAATTTTAGCCGCGACTCTGTTTTGCAGCCTCACTCTTGCGCAAGGTAAGGGCCACGGCAAAGGAAAAGGCCACAACAAACACGAAGACGACCAAGGAGAGAACAGCAAGTATGTTTTTGGCGAACACGATCGCGAAATCATCACGCGCTACTATGCCGGTCGGGACTCGAATCTGCCGCCAGGTTTAGCCAAGCGCGGAGGCAATTTGCCTCCGGGGCTCGAAAAGCATTTGGAGCGTAACGGCACGCTTCCACCGGGCTTGCAAAAGCGGATTCAGCCATGCCCGGTGGAGCTGGAACGCCAACTGCCGCCACTTCCCGCGGATTACCGGCGCGCGGTGATTGGCGCGCACATCGTCATCTTCAATCGAAATACCAACGTGATTGTGGACGTGATGAAGGATGTGGTGCGGTAAAGAAGTGACTCGTGATTCGTGAATAGTGACTCGTAGTTCCTTGCCGCGCGAGCGGAGAATGCCTGAGCGGCCCGCCTCGGAAGGTGGGCCCTACGCTTCGACTCGAAATGACGAAGGCAAGGCGCGCGGTGCAGAGCCGGAGAAAGCACGGGTCTGAAGACCCGAAGCTGGGCTGGGGACGCTGAAGCGCGCTCCTACAAATTGAGGGAGCCGGAAAAGGAGACGCGGGACTTGCCGGATTCGGCGCGCTCGATGCGGCCGATGCGAAAGAATTTTTCGCGGCGCTTTTTCAGATCGGCCTCGACGGACTTCACAAATTTTGGCGGGACCACAAGGATCATTCCCACGCCCATATTGAAAGACTGAAGCAACTCGTCGGTGTCAATCTTTCCGAGCTTGGCGAGGTATTTGAAGATCGCCGGGACGGGCCAGGAGGCCAGATCGATTTCGGCTTTGACGCCGCTTGGCAGCACGCGCGGCAAATTTCCGGGAATGCCGCCGCCGGTGATGTGAGCGAGAGCCGAAACCCAGCCTTTGGCGAAGAGGCTTCGCAGCGCAGGCGCGTAGCAGAGATGCGGCTTCAGGAGTTCGGCGCCGATTTTGTTGCCAACCTCGGCGACGTAGGTGTCCGGCTTTAATTTTTCGACTTCGAAGATGAGCTTACGCGCAAGGGAATATCCGTTGGTGTGCAATCCGGCGGAAGGCAAAGCGAACAGCGCGTCACCGGCCTGGACATTCTTGCTGGTAAGCAATTTCTTGCGCTCAACGACGCCGACGATGAAGCCGGCTAGATCGTATTCCCCCGGAGGATAAAAGCCCGGCATTTCCGCGGTTTCGCCGCCAATGAGCGCGCAGCCCGCTTTGCGGCAAGAGCGGCTCATGCCTTCGACGAGTTGCTCGACTACCTGCGGCTCGAGCTTGCCCATCGCCAAATAGTCGAGAAAAAACAGCGGTTCGGCGCCCTGCACCAAAATGTCATTGATACAGTGATTGACCAGGTCGCCGCCGACGGTGGAATGCACACCCATGGCCATGGCCACTTTGAGTTTTGTGCCCACGCCGTCGGCGCTCGAGACCAGCACGGGCTCTTTCCATTTCTTGTGGTCCAGGGAAAAGAGGGCCCCGAAGCCGCCAATTCCGCCGAGTACGCCGGGAGTAAACGTGCGGCTGGCATGATGCCGGATGCGCTGCTTGGCTTCATCGGCGACCGCAATATTTACCCCGGCAT
>JAWOLO010000122.1:0-4384 GCA_033853375.1 Terriglobia bacterium | reverse complement strand
CTCCGGTATTTAGAACAACAGCGATTTCCTTCTTGACTCCCCACGTAAACGGTCGCAAAATCCCCGAAGCGGAGTTGCTCCGCGTTTACCCACTTCGCATATGCGGGGCAGTATCAGCAACCCGGCCGTAACACGCACTGTGTGGTTTTGGGCGTCCGATTCTATGGATTGCAGGGTATTACCTTGACGACGTGTTCACTGATTGCTTGGGGGGGATTACCCGTAGCAGTCGCTCTGCTAATCGGTGCTCTTCGGCCCTCAAAAAGAAAATTGCCGACTACCCATGAGGCCGCCGCTTGTGCGCTCAAGAGTCTGCAAGAATGGGCGAAATGGATGTCCGGTATTCAAACGGCCGTAATAGGCGGCCTGCTCGCGATCATATTTAAGTTAGGAGAGACTCAACCGCCCACAAAACTGGGTACTGAGCAGGGATTTGTAGTGGCCGTGATCGTGTCAATGGGTACCGCTCTGTTTTTCTCCGCATGGGTTCTCTTTTCAATACCCTCACAAACCATTCGATTGGGACGATCTGAGAAAACAGAGGAAGGTTCGAAGGACTTTGACGTCTATGAAATGCCCGTATATGACTGGCTTCCGTTTATAAAGCTCGGCTACATTACGACAGTTCAATTCTGTCTTTGGTTATTTGGCTTAGTCTTCGCAGGCATTCTTATCCTTCATACCCTACCTAGGTATACATAGGCATTCCTCGCTCGGGGACCGGTGACGGCCTTGCACGAGGGATGCGAGGACAGGGAAAGGATGCGCCACCCGCCAAGAGTGGATAGAAGCGACATACGACTCCCTTCAGAATAGGAATTCCAACCTCCAGCTTGGGGTTGGAGCCGTTTTCCCGTATGACCGCTGCCCGGACGTCCACACGCCTGAAATTCTGAATCACGCAGCAAATGCTTGGCTCGCGTGCAAGCCGCTGATCCAGACGCTGCTTCGCAATCAATGATCTTTTCCAGTTGCTCTGCGCAAAGGCGGCAGGCGGCCTTCGCGTTGTCGAGGAATCATCCCGGGCAGTTCGTGAGCACCCTGGTTTCGCCAGAGACGCTTGAGCGGGCCACCCGGCAAAAAACGCCTGAATGTCACTCCCGGAAGTGACCGCACTCACTGACAAACTTCGTCTGCGAGATATATAGGCTTGTGAATGAAAATGGTTTCGCTGGCTTTCTAGTGGCCGAAGGGGCAGGTCGGTTGCCATTTCTACACACGGAACTGAAGCATTCGAACCGATAACTCGTATGTATGCAGTGAACACAGAGAAACTCCAGCGCTGGCTCTCCATCAAGAACCGTGCGTATCGCTTCTGGGTTCGTGCGTGGATTGACTCCCTACATGTAGGGACCCATATTCATTGGCAGCTTAGCCCTTTTTCAGTTCTGGGCCTCGCCTTCATGTGGCGCTTCATTGCTCGCCAGGAGTCCCACTACACAAAGCGCCAGCGTACCGCCATTAAGGCAATGGCCCGCCGACGCCAAAAAGATCCAGGTTTCCTGTCGCAAATGCCCCGATTCCAAGATGACGACTCCCAGTGGGAAAGCTTCTTCAGTGAACAGATCTCCGCAAAGGAGCAGATTCAGAAAGAACTCGTCAGGTGGCATGTTACGACACTGAAGGACTGTACGGACATGGCGGTTCTGCACTCCAATATGGCGAGTCTTTACTCGTCCCTCCTGCTCAAGGGTTTTGCAACCGATCAGCTTCTTTACGTGGTTTGCAAGGGTGTCTTAGATCCGTTAAGCCAAGCGGATCCCGAAGAAAATCTAATAGCATTGTTCAACTCCTTCGCGAATCCACCCGCCACTGAATTCCTTGCGTATACAAAGCTCGAACCAATCGGCGCCACTCCAATCTCCAAGAGGCTTCTACACAAGTGGTCAAAGTCTGAGCTACCTTCTCTGGAAAGCTTTCATCCCGAGGAATCACAACCGAGAACTCAAGCGGTGCTCATCGGCGACTCTCAAGTTCTCGAGCCATTCATCGTTACTAGAGGCGCCGCTATCGGCGGTATCGGAGAGCTCCATCGTCGGGAGGCACAATACGTTTACTCGCTTCGGCTGGCGCAACATCCTGGACTTTCCATTTTCATCCTGCCTTCTCGTTCGCACTTCAGGTTGGCTGCACCAGTATCTGAGGAAAACTACTATGATGTGAACTTCAAACGGACGGAACTTTCACTGCCTGTGTCAGTCGACAATTTGGGAGCAGTTTTGTTCCAGAAAGCCACGCGAGACCTGTTTGACGCTCCCGAGGATGCACTTCGCAATCTGCTCGTGGGCACGGAATTACGTTGGAGAGGACAATCGATTCGAACGGACCGCGTCCTAGCCGACGCATATCGCTGGCGTTTGCGCAGCCGCCTAACTACAGACTTTGCCAACTATTTGGCTCGTGTCAGGTCAATGATCGAAAAGGCTGGTTCCGCTCCGAGCAATGTACTCGGTGAGATATCTGCTTGGGAGTGGCAGGCGGAGAAGGACTTATCGCTACTGGAATCTCGACTAGCACGGCTCCCGAATGCTGACGATGAACTTGTGCTCTATCGCTTGCGAGAACTAACTAACTGGTACGCGAGCAAGCCTGAATCGACGAGTGAACTGACTCATCGTGCTAACACATTCCGGGAAATAGATGATCTCATGGCGCTGGCCCGCGGCATCAGGAACTCAGCTACTCACTATGAGGCAGCTGATCAGACAACTTACGGTATCTCGCTATATCTAGCCAAAGTATTCTTCGAGGCTTTTGTGAGTGCGTGTATACGGGATTCTACAAAACTAGCGGAGGGACGGAGCGCCGCGGCAGCCTAGGGCCGCACCCGCCCTAGATTCCAAGAATAATTAGTGACAGAAACGACGGATCGCGTGGCGTCCCACATTTGATTGCACGGAAGCTCCGCTGACTGAATGAGCAGCTGCCCTCGCCGTCGTTCAGTTGCGAGATATACTTGTGTCCTTGACCTGTACGCTGGAGCAACCCTCTGATATTCTTAAACTACTTCCGAGTAGGTTATGACGCGGCAACGAAAAATTGCGCTGATAGGTGCTCGTGGCTACAACGCCCACAGCCCGGAAATGCAATTGTCATCCTACGATTGGAAGCGTCTCGACGAACGTATAAACCTAGGCGATTACGACACGGTTATCCTTAATCTTCTGTCGGTTCCTCTTGACGTTAATTGGAACCGTTTCACCGAAATCTTGGACGTTCGCACCATGGATGACATTCTCCGGGTCGGCGGCGAGATTTTCGTAATCGGGGACCCTCGGTTTGCGATCACCGACGAGAACTTGGATCAACCATTCTTGGATTGGACTGCAATTCGTTTTACTTGGGACGAGCAATCAGGCGATACGATAGAGCTGCTGCGTGACGGGCCCTATCCCACATATTTTGAGCATTTCAAGCGGTGGGATTATGCTCTGCGCCGCTGCGCTCTTTCGGAAACACTTCAGCAGCTGTTTAACCTGGCTGCGATCGAAGCAAGCGGGAGGCGGATTCGTTTAGAGAAGCAGACCCTAGCCTGGAATCGATATAGGGAGGACTTAGCCTTCTCAGTTAACATGGTAATTGAAAAGCGTACCCCCTACGACTATTGGGATCCAGAGAGGCGCTACGGTCAAATCACGTTTCTACCGAAGGTCTCTGTTACCGAGGATGAGACTCTCCTCATCGTTCTCCGCGACATCTGCGGGGTGGAAGCTGGCATACCGGAACCGGAATGGGTCGCCGCCTACGAGGTGCCCGGCCAGCGTGAAATTGATGCTCAAATAGCTAACATACAGGTTCGGCTGGCAGCAGTGCGCAACGAATTACGAATCGCGCTTGAGCAACGCGTCAGTGCACGAGAGTGCCTAAAGCTGCTGTATCAGCGGGGAGAACCTTTGGAGGTTGTAGTACGGACCATCCTCGGTGAGCTTGGCGCCTCGATAGAAGATCCCAACGAAAAGGGGAAGGAGGACGGTTGGTTATCCGTCGTGGTTGGTGGAAAGACTCACGAGGGTGTCTTAGAGGTTAAAAGTACAAAAAACGCGGAATTCGACGAGTATGGCTTGAAGCAACTACTCGAATGGGTTTACCGGGGAGTCAAGTTGCGCGGCAAGAAATACAAGGGCATTTTCGTGGGGAGTAACTCAGTGGACGAGCCAGCGGCGAAACGCAAGAGCGGATTTGGTGATAGCTGGAAGAAATCTTCGGAACTGCACGGCATCGTGGCCATTAAGTCGGAAGACATCTATCGCCTGTATGTGCTCCATAAAGCTGGTGCCCTGGATATCTGTGCTTTCTGGAGCCGTCTTTTTGACACCATCGGGGTATTCAACATGAGGGATTTGGTGACCGCTGAAAAGGAAGAGAAAGATCGGCAACCGATGTG
>JAWOLO010000121.1:0-4150 GCA_033853375.1 Terriglobia bacterium | reverse complement strand
CGCTGGTGGAGGCTGCGGAGGAAGAAGGCATTATCGAGCCCGAGCAGGGGGACTTGATCGAACAGGTGGTGGAGTTCAGCGACAAGCGCGTGCGGGAAGTGATGACGCCGCGACCTGACATCGTGGCGATTTCTGCCGACGCCACGCTCGAAGAGCTGCACGCGAAAGTTATGGAAACGAAATTCAGCAAAATTCCTGTGTATGAGAAGTCCCTGGACGACATCTTCGGCGTGGTTTTCGCGCACGACCTTTTGCAAGTTGCGGATCAGGATTTGCCCAAGCGCAAAGTGCGGGAGTTGGTGAAGCCGGTTTTGTTCATGCCGGAAACAAAGATTGGATCGGACTTGCTGCGCGAGATGCGCCAGAAGGGCTATTCGCTGGCTGTGATTATTGATGAACACGGAACGGTGGCCGGTATCGCTACAGTGGAAGACCTGGTGGAGGAAATCGTCGGTGAGAGCGGCAATGGCGGCAGACCGCTGGCGCCGGATGTGGTGCGGGAGCCGGACGGCGGATTCGTGATGCGCGGCAGCATGGCGATTGACGCGGTGGAGGAACTGCTCGGAGTGCATTTTGGCGAGGAAGCCGACGAAACGGTGACCACACTCGCGGGTCTTCTGAATCACGTTACAGGCAAGGTGCCGGCTTCGGGAGACAAGATTGATATGGAAGGGTACCGGTTCGAAGTGGTCGAAGCGAATCAAAGAAAAGTTTTACGCGTGCGAATCCGGAAGCAGATGAAAGCAGTTCCAATAAAAAAGTAAAATCGCGTTAGTCTAACCGGGCTCAGGGCCACGGGGTAAGCAATCCATCTTAGTGTGGAGGGCAAGAGATGTTCTGCATGACATCGAGGCGTGTTCTTGCGGCTGCGACGTTTGTTTTTGCTTTTGCGGACATTGCTGGTGGGCCGATTCGTGCGCAGCAGAAGCCGCCGTCGGAAGAACCGGCGGTAGACATGCAATGGGCGGTGAAGATTCCGATGCGCGACGGTGTGAAGTTGAACGCCACAGTGTTCAGCGCGCACGGGCAGAAAGAGCCTCTGCCTGTGATCTTTACGTTTACGCCGTACATCGGAGACTCGTACACCGACCGCGCGGTGTATTTTGCGAAGCACGGATACGTGTATGCGTTGGTGGATGTGCGGGGGCGAGGCAACTCGGGTGGAGAGTTCGAGCCGTTCGCGAATGAGGGCCACGATGGCTACGACGTCGTGGAATGGTTCGCGAAGCAGCCTTACTGCAATGGCAAAGTGACGATGTGGGGTGGTTCGTATGCCGGATTCGATCAATGGACGGTTCTGAAAGAGTTTCCCCCGCATTTGGCAACGATCGTTCCGGCGGCTGCAGCGCATCCAGGCGTGGATTTTCCGTTTCAGTACAACATTTTTGGGCCCTACGACATGCAGTGGCTGACGTTCACCAGCGGCGTGACGGGCAACAGCAATCTTTTTGGAAACGGCGGCTTTTGGTCGGGCAAGGCGCGCGAAATGTATAAGGCGCATTCGGCATTTCAGGGCTACGACAAGCTGGTGGGAAATCCTTCGGCAGTATTTCAGAAATGGATGGCGCATCCCACGCCAGATGCTTATTACGACGCGATGGTGCCGTCGCCCGAACAATACAAGAAAATCAGCATGCCCATCCTGACGATTACAGGGCATTACGATGGGGATCAACCGGGGGCGTTCACGTATTACAAGCGGCACATGCAATACGGAACGGCGGAAACCAAGGCCAAGCATTATTTGATCATTGGGCCTTGGGACCACGCCGGAACGCGGACGCCAAAGGCGGAAGTGGGCGGATTGAAGTTCGGCGCGGCTAGCGTTCTCGACCTCAACAAACTGCATACGGAATGGTACGACTGGACGATGAAGGGCGGGGCGAAGCCGGAATTTCTGAAGAAGCGCGTGGCGTATTACGTGGTGGGCGCCGAGGAATGGAAGTACGCGGACAGCCTAGAAAGCATTGCGAAGGCGACGAAGACATTTTATTTGGATTCGAATGGGACGGCGGGTGACGTCTTTCATTCAGGTGCATTAACGGAAGGAAGATCGAGCGGGGGCGCGGGAACGGATTCTTGGACGTACGATCCGCTGGATACGCGCCCTGGTTCGGCGGAGCCGGAGGAGGATCCGAATTATCTGACCTCGCAACGAGAGGCCATGAACTTGTACGGTGAGGGCGTGGTGTATCACAGTGAGCCGTTTACGGAGGCGACCGAGGTGACGGGATTCGCGAAGCTGACGCTGTGGCTGAAGATGGATGTGCCAGACACAGATCTAGAAGCAGATTTGTTCGAAATTTTGCCGGACGGGGGATCGGTGACTCTCACCAGCGCGACCATGCGGGCGCGATACCGCGAGTCTCTTCGAGAAGCCAAACCCGTGCCTGCAGGGGCCACGGAAAAATATCTCTTCGACAATTTCACGTTTTTCTCGCGGCGTGTTGCGAAAGGGAGCCGATTGCGCCTAATCGTGGAGAGCATCAACTCGACAGGGACGGAGAAGAACTACAATAGCGGGGGAGTGGTCGCGGCGGAAACCGGGAAGGATGCGAAGACCGCCCATATCAAGCTGGTGCATGATGCGGAGCATCCCAGCGCGCTGGAGTTGCCTATCGTAAAGCCCTAATGCCGGAAAAAGAAAAGCTTGGGAAGAAAAGAGCGTTTCGCTCGGGGTTCGTGGCCATTCTCGGAAGGCCGAACGCGGGGAAATCCACACTCATCAATCGCCTGGTCGGACAGAAAATCGCCATCGTCACGTCGAAACCGCAAACCACACGCAATCGCATTCAAGGAATTGTAACGAAGCCGGAAGGACAGATCGTTTTTATTGATACACCAGGCTTGCACGAAGCGGATTCCGCGCTGGGGCGGCAGATGATGCAGGAGGTAGCGGCGGCGCTCGAAGGGATCGACGTGCTGCTGCTGATGGTAGATGCGAGCCGCGCGGAGCCTGCCTTCGCAGACGGGCTGCATGCGGATGACTTGCTGCTGGAGAAAGCAAAACGGTTTAGCGGCAAAACAATCCTGGCGCTGAACAAAGTCGATCGTTTGCCGAAGCCTAAGTTGCTGCCGCTCATCGAATCGTTTGCCAAAGCCTTCGATTTTGCCGCCATCGTGCCGATTTCCGCGCTGAAGGGCGATGGATGCGACGCATTGCTCGCGGAGATTTTTAAACAGTTGCCGGAAGGCCCGCAGTACTTTCCGGAAGACCAGGTGACAGATCAGCCGGAGCGCTTCTTGGCGTCGGAAATCATTCGCGAAAAAGCGATTCAAGTGATGTACCACGAGGTGCCTTATGCGCTGGCAGTGTTCGTGGAAAAGTTTGAAGAGACGCCCAAATTGCTGCGCATCGAAGCGCTGATGAATGTGGAGCGGGATTCGCAGAAGAAGATATTGATCGGGCATAAGGGAGAAATGATCAAAAGGATCGGGACCGAGGCGCGAAAAGAGCTGGAGGCTATCTTCGGAACGAAAATCTACCTGGGGCTGCACGTGAAGGTGTCGCCCGATTGGCGCGAAAGCCCTCAGAAAGTACGCGAGCTGGACTGGCGCCACCAGCTCGAAGAACTGGGGGAAGGCAATGGTCAGGAAGAATAAGAAATAGTTGCCGCCTGCACTTTTGTCCTGCCTCAGCTGGAAGTGGAGGAAGCGTTCATCCGTTAAGATAGCGGAGCGGACACGCTCGGTGGGCATTAGCAGGAGATTTTCGCCGAGCGGGAGCGGAATTTAGAGGCGGCGAGGGAACAGCGGAAGAATCGCCGCCAGCGGGCCGCGTGAAGAACGAGGAAGCCTGGTCTCCGGGCAGTCCGAGGAGCGGACAAAGTAGATTACTTTCGTATAGCCGACCAACCGTCAACTAACAATAACGAGCTCAACCAACGCGATTCAGCGACAGTTTGTCAGCTAAACGGGGTGAGCCGGTGGGCGGAGCGATAGTTCACGCCTGCAGAATAAATAACGCATGATATTGGAGCGCGCGGGACGGCGCGCCCTCTACGTCAGAATCCCCGCCGGTCCGTCCCGTCCCTTGGCGGTGCCATCGCCTGAAACAAAACAACCGTCTGGGTCGTCTATTCTGGTAGTCAGAATATACTTCACTGAAGTATACTGCGGGCCATCATGTTCAATCGCGAACTTCGCAAAG
>JAWOLO010000120.1:0-20271 GCA_033853375.1 Terriglobia bacterium | reverse complement strand
CGGCCACCAAAATGGTGACCAAGCTCATGAATTGAAACCAATAGCGTGTGGGCACCTTTTTGCAGCGAGTGCACACGGACTGTTTGGGCAAGAAATTCAGTCCACACCGGTCGCAGTACACAGTAGTTCTCCCGTAGGGAGGGGATTCGAACTAACTCGCGGACAGTGTAGGGCGGCCAGGCGGCCAAAAACTACTGGCCCCAGGACCAGTTTTGGTCGTGCTGTGTTCGATTGCACAAAAGTCTTGATTTGGGAGGCGAAGGATGCGCGGGAAGAGCTAAATATGTCGATGAGACTTATCTCTTGTTGTTTCAGTGGGATATGGCCAGCCATGCCGCTGGTTTGGAGCTAAACGAAAACTAGATCAGCGAAACCATGCAGGCTCGGCTCCCGCTTTGCGGCCTTCTTCCTCCAGATCATCCAACTGTTTCCGCAGATTCGCTTTCTTCTTTTCCAGTCTCTGGATTTGGCCGTTGCGATCCTCGACATAGGCGAGGCCTTCCTTCATCCCGGTGGCGACGTCGATGCCGCCGATTCCATACTTCTTGATGTCCTCTTTTAGTTGAGCAATCTGTTGGTCAATGTCAGCCATTTTCAGCAGGATGGGTTGGGCCTTGCCGCGCCAGTACGCTTCGCCGTTCGCTGCATCATTTGAGCCTTGGTTCGCGGTCGAGTTGCGCTGGGTGCGCTTGGCGCCTTCGGTACCGACTACCGAGACGCCGCCCTTTAGGCCTGAAAGGTCGTCCTCCGTGAAAACTTTTCCTTTTGCCGCTGCCTCCTTCTTTTCTTTTGCTTTGCGCGCGGCTTCCGTCACAGAATCTTGCTTGTCCTGGCTCGGCGTCTGAGTTTGCGATTGGCTTTGCGAGGAGGACTGCGCAGGTGCTGAGGATTGTGGGGAGGATGCGGTCGACGCTCGCGCAAGGGACAGCGTCAGGGGCCATGCGATCGCAACAAATGTGCAGACGAGGTTTCGAAAAGCTTTAGGCACGGATGCTCTCCATGAGAAGAGGCAATAAGTAAACGCTAACGCTGCGTGTGGCGTGAGGTCAATCTAATCCGCCAGCAAAGCTGCGTCTCAGTCAACTGTGAAGGTGAAGTTGCCCATTGCCAGAGGCGTTTGGTAGAGTGCCTATTTGCTGAATCAGGTAGCGGACAATCCCTAGGGAGGAGCTTTTGAGCATTCCGAAATTTGCGCTCGACATCCTGGTTTGCCCGGTATGCAAAACACGCGTGGAGCTTCTTGCGGATGAATCCGGGTTGAAATGCGTTTCTTGCCGCCTTGTTTACCCGATCCGCGATGAGATCCCTGTGATGCTTCCCGAAGAAGCCACCATCGCAGAGGAAAACAGGAGCAGTTAGCCAGCCTTTATCCAGCCCGCATGACGACCCACCTCGCTCATCCCGTGCCACGCTTGAAGCGGCTGCTTCCGCGGTTGCGCGGCAAGCGGATGGGTGTGCTTGGCGACCTTATGTTGGATCGATACTTGTGGGGCACGTCTTCGCGTATCTCTCCCGAAGCGCCCGTCCCAGTGGTGGATTTTGAGGGGCAGAGTGATCGCTTGGGCGGAGCGGGCAACGTGGCCGCGAACCTTGCAGCGCTTGGGGCGAAGGTCGAAGCGTTTGGCGTGCTGGGAAGCGATGAAGCTGGACATGCGCTCCAGAAATGCATGCGGGATGCAAATATTGGAGAGAAAGGAGTTCTCTTCGAAGCAAAACGCCTAAGCACGGTGAAGACACGCATCATTGCGAAGCATCACCAAGTAGCGCGAGTCGATTATGAACTCCGCGAGCCCCCGCGAAACGAAACGAAAGAGAAGCTTCTGCGATTGATCTTTGCCGAGCTCAAGCGATTGGACGCTTTGGTCTTATCCGATTACGACAAAGGGCTGATCTCGGATGATTTTGCAGATCGCGTGCTTAGCGCGGCGCACCAATTGAAGGTTCCGGTCTTCGTGAAGCCCAAAACTTCGCGGCTTTACGCGTATCGCGGTGCTCGGACGATTGTGTGCAACGCGAAGGAAGCTAGCTTTTTTGTAACCAAGGCCCTGACGGACGAAAAATCGTTTGAGGAAGCGGGGCGAGCGCTGCTCGCTCACTTTGGCTGCGGGGCGGTGGTGATCACCCGCGGCGAGAATGGCATGAATGTGTTTGAGGAATCATCGCCGAAGCACGTACACATTCCAGCGACTGGTTTTGAGGTGACTTACGCGCGCGTTGGACAGCCGGGGTTCGAGCGCGGCGCGACGGGCCGCCAGGTCTTTGATTTGACGGGTGCGGGCGATACCGTTCTAAGCGTGCTGGCGCTTGCCATTGCGGCGGGAGCGCCTGTTGTGGATGCGGCGATGCTCGCCAACATTGCTGCTGGAGTGGTTGTAGGCAAGCTCGGCACAGCCACGGTATCGCCACAAGAATTGGAAAATGGGCTGGACGAGATGCGCGAGTGAGGTCGCTGTGGCGTGGGCCAACACTACGGCGGGAAGCTGAGAGATTTGTCAGACGTAATGACCCAGACGCTGACAATTTTAGTTTTAAGGCTCTTTTCCGGCTCTGAAGCGTTAGGCATGGGCGAAAAAGGGCTAATAGCCACTTGCACATCTACCGCGTTCGCACCGTGCGGGGAACTCTCCTTCAAGATTTCGTAGCTTTTTACGGGCCCGTAATACCCCTCGGGCCCCCAGTCGGCAAGAAAATCCTTCTTCGTGTAACTTGGGCCTGGTTTCCAAAGCTGGTAAGCGAGATCGGTATTATCAGCAACCAGCGCGTTGAAGAAGTGCTCCGCGGCCTTTTTTTCGGGATAATAGCGGAGCACAAAATATAGCGTCATAACCACGGCAACCACGACCACCGCAATTGTGAACGGTATGGCTCGTGATTTATGGGGTGTGACGGGAGGTGGATCCAGCAGCGTCATTCAGTAGTCTCCTGCCCCGCGAGCGTAAGAATTGGAATCATAGATTTGAGAAGCCTGCGATCCCTGCGTCGTGCACCTACGATAAGAATAGTAACAAAATCCGTTCGCCCGAGTAAAAAGTGGGGGATAGAAGTGAAGAACCGGTGGCCAGCGCAACGCAAACGATTAGTTTGCAGCTCTTGGAGGCGCTGCTGGGCCGGGGATTGCCGACGGTGGCGACGCATTGGTCTCGCCCCGGCGGTCAGCGTAATGAATCACGCGATCGTAAGCATCCCGGATCAAGTCGTTGAGAGGAATGACCGTACCGCTCACTTGCTGTTCTTGCAAGAGGTTAAAATCCACATCGGAGATGACCATTTGTTCCTGGTTGGTTGTGCCTTCGGCGGCGATGCCGTCACGGGCAAAGAAATAATCGGAAGGCGTAAGGATCGCGGCTTGACCGTAGTGAGTGGCCATGCAAGGCACCTCGGGAAGGTTGCCGATAGTACTGGCCATCGCGACGTAAATTTGATTTTCAATGGCGCGGGCTTGCGCGCAGTAGCGCACACGGCAGTAGGCCTGGCGCTCGTCGGTGCAGGACGGTACAAAAATGATCTGGGCGCCACCCTGGGCTAGCACTCGAGCCGCTTCGGGAAATTCCACGTCGTAACAGACCAGGAGCGCGATCCTGCCGTAATCCGTGTGATAAATGTAAAAGCTGTGGCCGCGGCTCATCTGGTACAAGTTTTTCTCCGTTGGAGTGAGATGCACCTTCTTCTGGCGAAATACGCGGCCGTTGGGCGTGAACAGGTGAGCCGCATTGGAGAGCTCACCCTGCTGAATCACCGGATGGGTACCAGCAATGATGTATAGCTTTGTTTCGGCGGCGAGACGCTTGAAAAGCGCTTCGTACTCCGGGACGAGCTGCGCAAGGCGGCGGACAGCCCGGGCCGGAGAGGGCTCACGCAAGTAGCTCAGGAGCTGCATGGTGAAGTATTCGGGAAACATTACGAAGTGACATCCATACTCGCGGGCACCGCGGACGAAGAATTCGACTTGCGTGGCAAATTCGTCGAAACTCCCGATTGGACGCAGTTGGTACTGAATCGCAGCGAGGCGAATGCGCGCCGGGCCAGCAATGTGGTGATGCGTTTCAACGTAAGGTTCTTCTAAGGCGATATGCTGGTCGCTTGCCTCGAGACTGACTGTTGAGACGTACTCCGGGTTCAGCCACTCCAGCAGCGTAGCGTAGCCCCGTGAATCGGGGTCCTCGACATATTCAGGCACAACATCCAAAACCACCAAGCCATTGGCTAGCTGGAAACTCAAGGTTGGATCTTTACGCTTGCCTTTGATCACCTCTTCCACGTACTCGCGTGGGGTCATTTGGCCCGCGACTTCGGAATATGCAGGGATGCGTCCGCCAGTCAAAAGTCGTTTCAGTCCGCGCTCACGCACAATCTTTTTGCGCGCCTCATAGAAGAGAGAACCGATGCCGCGCCGGCGGGCGCCGGGATCAACACACATATCGGCGCCGTAAAGGGTTGTTCCCAACGGATTGTGCGTTTCAAAAGTGCCTCGACCCGTAATCGCGGACCACTTTGCGGATTCAGCGTAATCATCCCAGTCGATGATTAGGGAACTGGATGAACCGATAACACGGCCTGTGGAATCCACGGCGACCAACTGGCCCTCGGGAAACACGGAGAGGTGTTGGCTTAATTCTTCCGCGGACCAACTTAATTGGTCCGGAAAAACCCGGGACTGCAAGTCCACGACACTCGGTATGTCAGATGGGGTCATCTGGCGTATGCAAACAGGAGGATTCTCGTTCGTCATCGGACAACCTTTGGCGCAGCGCTAGAAACAGGATAACAAGAAATGAATCATCGCGTTAAAGGTGGATTGGTCTTGAACCGATCGCCTGCAGAGTTTTGACTAAACTAAGCTTCCAGCGCACCGGCGGCGCCTTCGGGGAGCTCGATCTCGTATTTTGTGCGAGCTTTTTCGCGGTGCATCTCGAGAGCAAGCTCGATGAGCCTGTCGATGAGTTCGCGGAAGGGAATGCCGCTGGCTTCCCACATCTTCGGGTACATGCTGATGGAAGTGAAGCCGGGAATGGTGTTCACTTCGTTGAGATAGATTTTGCCGCCTTTTTTTTCGACGAAGAAGTCGACGCGGGCCATGCCGCTCAGTTCCAAGGCACGAAACGCCTCTACGGCGTACTTCTGAATCTTTTTCACCTGAGCCGAGGTCAACTTCGCAGGAATCAAAAGCTGCGTGCCCTCCTCCAGATACTTCGCGGCGTAATCGTAGAACTCGCGGTGTGGCACGATTTCGCCCGGGATCGAAGCCTTGGGATCGTGGTTGCCAAGGACGGACACTTCAATTTCGCGCCCCACGATGCATTTTTCGACGAGGATCTTCATAGCGAATTCTGCGGCCAGATTCAAAGCAGGCGCCAATTCCTGGCGCGAATGTACTTTGGTCATGCCCACTGAAGAACCCAGTGTGGCCGGTTTGACAAACACCGGATACTTGAATTTCTTCTCGATGGCCTTCTGAATTTCTTTGGGATCGCGTTCCCAATCAGCGCGCTGCACCGCAATCCAAGGCACCACGGGAATTTTGGCGACTTGCAAGAGGCGCTTGGAAACGTCCTTGTCCATGCCGATGGCCGAGCCGAGCACGCCTGCGCCAACAAATGGAAGACCCGCGAGGTCGAGCAGCCCTTGGATGGTGCCGTCTTCGCCATAGGTGCCGTGCATGACGGGAAATACCACGTCAATCCGCTGGCCGCCGCCGCTGCGGTCCAGGGGAATCAATGCGGCGTCAGTGGGATCCGCGGTCATCATCACGCGCTGCCCGCCCTTCAAAACTTCGGGGAGCATCTTCTGTGCCGCACTACCTACGAGCCAGTGGCCTTCCTTAGTGATGCCGATGGGCACGGCTTCGTATTTGTCCGGGTCCAAGCCACGGATCACGGAAGCTGCGGAGGCGAGAGAAACTTCATGTTCGCCGGAGCGCCCGCCAAAGAGTATGCCAACGCGGAGTCGTTTCTTGTTTTCAGGGGTCACGGGAGTTCCAGTTCTCAGAAATCAGAGATCAGTTTTCAGTTATAAGGGAAAAGCAAGTATTGTTGCAGTGGTTGTTTTTGTATGCGTTCTGAATTGACAACTGACGAATAGAAGGCTGACTTCATTTTTCCCTTCGCCCGTATTGTTCCTTGACTTCTTTCAGCTTCGACCCGTCGCGGCGCGCTGGCCTTTCAAGATTGCCTTTGGCCCAGGCGCGGGCCAGCCTCAAATCAATGATCCTCCATGCGTCATCAAGTTTCCTAAAACCGATCTCGTGGCATCCGCCTACTAGCCACAGATCGTTACCTGCAAGGTCAGCGTCCTCAACAATGCCAAGCCACCACCGAGGCGGCGGCTTGTGCCGTTCGGCCGCTGATAATTATCGAAGGCAGCCCAATGATATGCCTTGTGCGCGTAAATCCGGGCAGCAATCGTTGCCAACCGGCAACCAGCTCCTCACGAGCCATGACCTGAGGCTCGCCGCCGAAAAGCGATGTGTAATCGACGCGGACTTCGGGCGCGAACAACGAAAGAAGCTCGGTCCACCGCCGCGCATCCACGTACACAGCCAGGGCGCCAAGAATGCTCACAAATGTCGTTCCGTTCGTCCATTGTCTCTCCAAAATCGAGCTATGAACGGTCGCAACACTCTTACATTTCCAAATGGGTGTCACGTACTCAAAGAATTTTCTGGCCCAGGGCAGAGAGGACCAGTTCCACGCCAAGCAATGCGGTGCGGTTGTGTTCGTCGAGAATGGGGTTTATCTCGACCACTTCCATCGAAACCATGGATTCTGTATCGGCAATCATTTCCATAGCGAGATGCGCTTCGCGATACGTGACGCCGCCGCGCACGGGCGTGCCGACCCCCGGGGCATCGGTCGGGTCGACAAAGTCCATGTCCAGGCTGACGGCGACGCCAGCGGTGTCGTCCATAGCGTATTTGAGGGCCTCGGACATCACGTCGCGCATACCGCGTTCATCGATATCGCGCATAGTAAAGACGTGGACGCCGGATTTCTTGACGATTTTGCGCTCCTGGGCATCGAGGTCGCGCGCGCCGACAATGACGATGTTCCCGGGCTCGGCCTTGGGTTTGAAGCCCCCGAGATCGACCAGTTCCGGCGCGCCATAACCCATGATGGCCGCGAGCGGCATGCCATGAATGTTGCCGGAAGGTGAAGACTCCGGCGTATTCATGTCGCCATGCGCGTCGAGCCAGAGATAACCGATTTCTTTTTTCTGTTGGCGGAAATGGGAAGCCACTCCGGCCGCCGCGCCGACTGCGATGGAATGATCCCCGCCCAGAACGAGCGGAAGAAAGCCTTCGCCCAGAGACTTTTCAACGGTTTTGCAAATGTCCTGACAGGTCTCCGCAATTTCTTGGAGGTATTTCGCGCGCTTCTCGCCAACGGGCATTTCTTCGGGCTGTTTCACTTCGAGGTTGCCGATGTCTTCCACGGTGTGCCCGAGTTTCTTGATGGCGGATTGCAAGCCCGCGCCGCGCAGGGCAGAGGGACCCATGTCCACGCCGCGGCGGCTTTGGCCGAGGTCCATGGGAACACCGATGATGCGAACTTTTTGCGCCATGTCTTATCTGTGACTCGTGATTCGTTGTTCGTGACTCGTGAGTCTGCAACCGGCGACCTGTACTCGCCCTTACGAGTCACAAGTCACGAATCACGTTTTACTGCTATTAGCGAACCTAAGGGTATACCCGGTAAATCATCCGAGGGAAGGGAATCACCTCGCGAATGTGCTCGGTGCCGCAAATCCACGCCACCGTGCGTTCCAGGCCCAGGCCAAAGCCCGAATGCGGCACACTGCCGTAGCGCCGCAGGTCGAGATACCACTGGAACGCTTCTTCGGGAAGCTTGTGTTCGCGCAGGCGCTTGACGAGCAGATCGTAGTCATGGATGCGTTGGCTGCCGCCGATGATTTCGCCATAGCCTTCTGGCGCAAGCACGTCAAAAGCGAGCGCAAGCTCGGGGCGCTGCGGGTCGGGCTGCATGTAGAAAGCTTTAAGAGACGTGGGATAGCGATGCACGATCACCGGGCGGTCGAACGAACTTGAAATGATGGTTTCCTCGTCACCGCCAAAATCGTCGCCAAACTTGGCGGGATTGCCATTTTTGTTGAGCAGGGCGACGGCTTCTTCGTAGCTGATCCGCGGAAAGGGCGGTTTAACGCATTCCAGCTTTTTCGTGTCGCGTTTGAGTGTCTCCAATTCGCGGGTTTTGTGTTTCAGAACGCCTTGGACAATGGCGCTGACGAGTCCTTCGCCAAGAGCCATGGCTTCGTCCAGTTCCACGTAGGCGGCTTCCGGCTCAAGCATCCAAAATTCCGTGAGGTGTCGGCGCGTCTTGGACTTCTCCGCGCGAAAGGTGGGCCCAAACGTATAGATTTTGCCGAGCGCCATGGCCAGCGCTTCGCCATACAGCTGTCCACTTTGCGTCAGATAAGCTTTCTGGTCGTCGATGTAATTGACCTCGAAGAGCGTTGAGGTGCCCTCGCACGCAGCGGGCGTAAACATTGGCGCATCGGTAAGTGTGTAGCCCTGACTGTCCATGAATTCACGGGCAGCGCGAATGGCTTCGGCACGTATACGCAGGATGGCGGCCTGGCGCGGCGTGCGAATCCAGAGATGACGGTTATCGAGGAGGAAGTCGACTCCGTGTTCTTTCAGCTGTATGGGGAAGGGCGTGGATTCCGGCACTTTTTGCACGACCAGCAATTTCGTGACGCCGATTTCATAGCCACCAGGAGCGCGTTTTTCCGCGCGAATCTTTCCTGTCACGATGACGCTCGATTCCTGCGTCAGGCCCCTAAGCGCTTCGAATGCTTCAGGATTGTCCTTGAGCGAGCAGACGCCTTGGATGACGCCTGTGCCATCGCGAAAAATCGGGAAAAGCAGCTTGCCCGACTCGCGCAAATTGTAGAGCCAGCCCTTAAGCGTGACTTCTTGCCCGTCGTGTATTCCCGCCTGCTCGATAGTGATCGTCGTCATGGTGCGATTCTCGGCCACGAAGTAAACGAATAGTTTAGCAGAGTAGGTGCGGGTTGATTCTCCGGACAATGTGATGGGGATAGTTAAGCTTCGACGAGCCAGTTCACCGAGAGGAACTGCAGGTCACGTTTCTACGCCCAGGCTTTTTCGAAACGGTCGATAGACTTGCGGGCGGCGGCAAGCTGCTCACTCACAGTGGGAGCATCGTGGCCTGCCTTTTCTTTCAACTCCAGGACCAGCGGCAGGCCGCCATTTTGCGCAGCCGACTTGAGCAGTTTAATGGCATCAGGCCAGTGGATGGAGCCATCGTAGGGCGGCAGGTGCTCGTCTTTTTCGCCGTGATTATCGTGCAGATGAACCGAGGAAATCAGCTCTTTGAGCGGTACAAAGCTTTTCTCCAGGCGTTCTTCCTCAGGGAATTCGGCCAGATGCGCGTGGCCAATATCAAAATTGAAGCGCAAGCCGGTAAGCCGCGTCTCATCTACAAATGCCCTAAGGTAATCGGGGCTGCCCATTTCGCTCTGCGTGTTTTCCACGCAAATGGAGACTCCGGCGTGCCGCGCGTGCAGAATCAGATGCTCCAATGAACTAAACGCCGCGTCGCGCTTGCGGGGATCAGCCGTTTCGCGTGAGCCGCCCATATGGAGGATGAGCCGGGCGTACGGCAGGTCATCCGCGACATCGATGACGCGTTTCAGTTCGTCCATGGCTTCAACGCGCCGGACCCGCTCGATTTCGCAAATCGAAAGCGGCGTGCCGCTCTCGCGCATAGCGCTCATATCGCGCCGGTTGGGAGCATGAAGCGAAACGAGCTGCAAATGGTGCGCTTCCAAGGTACTGGCCATCGCGCGAATTTCCTGCTTTATGGTGTATTCGAAATGACTGCGCGCGCAGAAAATCTCGACGCCCTCGAACCCGGCTCCGGCCACCTGTCCGAGCAGTTCCGGCGTCAATTTGTGCGTTACGAACAAATACGTCGAAAGTAGTCTCTGCATGAGGTCCTGGGTTTCATGGATGGACGCCATCCAGGATTTTACCGTTCTTTTGTCCCGTACTTCTCGCTCTCTGAGACCACTGTGCCGAATCCTTCCCCTCTCAGTTACCAACGGCTGAGCCTTGATCGCGCGGATCGGCCGCGCCAAGGCGCTCACCGGTTTGCGCATCAATGCCGATGGCGTTGACGAGGCCCATATGTTGCCTCAATTTGGCCTCATTGCTGAGGCTCGGCGTTTCATACCAGCTGCGCTCCACTTCGTACCCGCGAGCGCGCAGGGCTTGTTCCATGCTCAAGGGAAATTCCCCTTCCATGCGAATACGGTCGGGAAACCACTGATGATGAAACCGCGGCGCGTTGATCGCTGCCTGCGCGTCCATGCCGAGGCGCATCCAGTTGATGACACTCAGCAACGTGACCGAAATGATCGTAGGTCCCCCGGGCGAGCCGGTGACAAAGCTGAGTTTCCCATCACGCAGCAGAATGGTCGGCGTCATGGAGCTAAGCGGACGATGGCCCGGTGAGATGGCGTTGGCCTCGGACTGCATCAGTTCATAGAGTGAATTTGGCACGCCGGGCTGCGTCGTGAAGTCGTCCATTTCATCGTTAAGCAGGAACCCGGCAGCGCATGTTACGTGTGAGCCGTAGCTGTCGTTCAGAGTGTACGTGCTGGCGACTGCGTTGCCAGCGGCATCGACCACCGAAAAGTGAGTGGTGTGGTGGCCCTCTGGTTTGCTCGAAACCAGATGTGGCGCAGTTTCAGGACTTGCGGAAGCGCCACAGACGTGCGGTGTTCCCGCTGCGACATTCTTGCTCGAGGATGCTTTGGCAGGATCAATTGTGGCGGCGCGCTCCTTGGCGTAGCAAGGATCGGTCAGCCCGGCCACGGGAATTTTGGTGTAGTCCGGATCGGCGAGGTACGCGGCGCGGTCGGCAAATACCCGGCGCATCGTTTCCGCAACCGTGTGCACGCTCTGCGGATCCTCCCAGCCTCTCAGCGGCACATCCTTGAGCATATGCAGCGCTTCGATGATTGCCACGCCCCCAGAACTCGGCGGCGGAGACGTCAATACTTCCCAGGAATGACCGCCGCTGTCATATTTTGCGTGCAAAACTTCGCGGACCTTCGGCTTGTAATTTGCAAGGTCGTCAAGCGTGATGATTCCGCCGTTCTTGGCCATTTCCTCCGCAACTATGTGGGCCGTTTCGCCTCGATAAAACTCATTAGCGCCGTTCTGTGCGATGCGCCTGAGTGTTGCGGCTAATTCCGGCTGTTTCAGTGTTCCCCCCGCTTTGAACATCCTGCCGCCATTCAGAAAAATCCTCTTGCTCGTCGCAAAGGCTTGCAGGCCGGGGCTTTCTTCCTCCAATTCCGCCGCCAATTTTTCATTGACAACGAAACCCTCTTCGGCGAGACGGATGGCCGGAGCCATCACGTCGGCCAGCTTCATAGTTCCATAGGTTTTCACCGCCAATTCGAGGCCCGCGACGGTTCCCGGCACGGCCACGGAGCGATAACCAATGACAGAGGCTTCTTCGTCGAGCTTGCCATCTTTGCCGATGTACATGTCGCGCGTGGCTTTGCCGGGAGCGGTTTCGCGATAGTCGAGAAACGTGGTCTTGCCGTCCGCGAGGCGGATGAGCATGAAGCCTCCGCCGCCGATGTTGCCCGCAGCGGGCTCGACAACCGCAAGAGCGAAGGCTGTCGCAACGGCCGCGTCTACCGCATTGCCGCCGCGCTTTAAGATTTCCACGCCGGCCTGCGAACCGAGTTCTTCATCAGTGACCACCATGCCATGCGCCGCGCGGACCGCTTGCTTGGGCCAAGCCTTGGCGTTTTCTTCTGGAGCAAAAAATTTGGGTGCAAACTGCGAGGTGACCTGCGCTCCTAAGAGCAAGGCTGCCGCAAGAACGAAAACAAAAGATGTCAGAGTTGCTTTTTGTTTGGAAATCATCCCCAGAAAACACTAAGGGATTCGCAGAAGAGCGTCAAGGCGAGCCCATGAAACGCACGGGCTCACAAGCGAATCATTAATTCGAATCAGGAAAACGACAATCGCTGGTTTGCGGGGATCAATCTTCACTAAGAAACTCGACCGTAGGCGGTCCGGGGAGTAGTCCGGCCCGGGTGCCGCGAACGATCAGTTCTTTCACGGCCTGCCTGCCCTTTTCGCCGTAGCCGAGCGTCCATTTGTTGACATACATAGCTACAAATTGGTCGGCCAATTCCGTATCCATTTCGCGCGCGAACTGCATGGCATAATTCAGCGCCTCTTCGCGGTGTTCCAGGCCGTAGGCTACGCTATCGCGAATGGTTTTCGCGATCTGGCGCCCGACCCTCGCCCCCAGCGCGCGGCGAACAGCGTTGCCTCCAAGAGGAAGCGGTAGACCCGTTTGTTCGTGCCACCAGATGCCAAGATCGATCACGCGGTGCAGCCCTTTCTCGGGAAAGAAAAGCTGCCCCTCATGAATAAGCAGGCCGGCTTCCACAAGGTTGTTCTGAACCGCATCAATAATTTTGTCGAAGGGCATGACCACCGGCTCAAAGTTCGGCTCGAAAAGTTTCAGCGTGAGGTACGCCGAAGTTTTCAAGCCCGGAACGCCGATTCGTTTACCCGCAAGCTCTTGCGGCTTCACTGCTTTTGTGGATACGACGATGGGCCCGTAGCCTTCTCCAAAGCTGGCGCCGCAGTCGAGAAGCACGTACTTGTCGCGAATTGAGGGGTAGGCCGCAAAGCTTATGGCCGTGACGTCGTAGGTTTCGCTGAGCGCCGCTTCATTGAGTGATTGAATGTCCGAAAGGATGTGCGTGTATTTGTAGCCCGGCGTGGAAAGCTTGTGCGTGGCCAGCGCATAGAACATGAACGCATCGTCAGAATCCGGCGAATGCGCCAGCTTGATTTCCACGGGCGCCGGTTCGGTTTTTGAAGCTGCTTGTTGGCCAGGCATGGGCTGGTGGTTCCTCTTCTCAGACGGTCCCCGCGACTCTGCGGGCATTTCTGCTGCGAATTCCTTAACGTCGGGGACGGCGCAGCTGCGCCCTCCTGTTGCTTGACCCTCCCAAGCTTCAATTCTCCGATAGTTCCCCTCTCGCGGGGGAAGCTCTTTCGGAGGACGTACGGAAATATGTGCGCGTCGCAGGGGCCTTGCGTGACGCCGGGCCGGGCAAATCTCAAGCCCAAAAAGGCTAGCATATTGCAAGCGGTCGCGCCAATATCACTCGCAGGTAGACAATCTTTTAGCTATTTTTCAACGGCTTTGCCTTCTGCACTAGCTTTCTGCTCTCCCGGCGCCGCCTTCCATCTTCATCTTTCTCCCACTCACCACTGGATTTCGTAGCGCCGGGCTTCAGCCCGGTATCCGAACGGTTTTACGGGACGAAGGATCTCCCTTGCGACCTTCAACATCTAACCCGTGTCTTTTCATCGAGTCCCGCACTCTTCACAGACAATGGACGCTCGCAATCCCTCGCTCTTCAATCATTTCCGCACTCTTTCGCATGCAACGGAGGGGTGTACAGGTTAGCCATTTTTTATTTTCACATTTCCATTTTCGCCCTTCCAGTTTTCTTAAGTTCTTCCAAGTTACGAAGTTCTTTCCTTGTACATTCTTGCGAAAACTGCCGGGGTCGGAATTTATTGTTCGCATCTTGGAACTCGCCACTCGACACACGCCACTCGCCACTAGGACGTGTTTCAAGGTCCAATTTTCCAATTTCGACTTTCCAGTTTCAGTTTTCGGATTTGGCCAGACGCCTGCCCTTTAACCCTGACCGCAGGGCCAAGGTAACGGATTCGGAGAGTACCGCACTAGGGAGGGCTCGAAGCTCTACGCACACCGTGGCCTACTGGGGTTACCCAGAGCCCGCCCTCGAAGTGAGGACACCATGAAAACGAAATGGCTCCTTATTGGAGCCGCGGGAGTCAGTATCTTGTTCGGCGCTGCCGAAGCCGCCGCGCGTTCTTACAATCCGCTGAAGTGGATGAAAAAGACCCCCGGCCCGACGGCCAGCCAGGAGCTTGCCGCAAACAAAGAGGAAGAACGGAAGCTCGGGCTGCAATTGCAGGCGCTGCTTCCGCCAAAAACAACTTTGCGAGACGCGTGCAGCGGATTCCTGACCCTGGAAGATTGCGTTGCCGCGCTTCACGTGAGCCGCAACGTCAAGATCAAATTCAATTGCCTGAAATGGGATATGACCGCGGCTCGCCCCAGCGGCGATGTGAAGTCGTGCGAAGCTCCTCCGCGGGACAAGGCTTTGCCTTTAGTCAAAGCCATTCGCGTGTTGAACTCCGATGCGGACGCCAGGGCGGAAGCGAAAAACGCGCAGAGACGCGCTCGTGAGGACATCAAGGACGCCACTTCCTAAGGGGCAGCGAGACGCAGCTTAGTTAAACTGAATTGCTTCCGACAAGGTTCAGGGTGGAGCATGTGCGACCTGGGGTGTGCCAGCGATGCTCCACCCTCTGACGACAACCTGGTTTGTCACCCAGCAGGCTTAAGCTTTCTACCTGCACCGCTCTTTGAAAAATCTGCGTGCTCAGTTAACGGCCCGCAACGGTCTGCCGCAAACCGCGCTTTTCGATCGGCACAAAGTCCCGCGCGTCATGGCCGGTATAAATCTGCCGGGGACGCGCGATCTTCTGTTCCGGATCCTGAAGCATTTCTTCCCACTGCGCGAGCCAGCCCACGGTTCGCGGAATAGCGAAGAGAACCGTGAACATTTCCGGCGCGAATCCCAGAGCCTGGTAGATGATTCCGGAATAGAAATCAACGTTGGGATAGAGCTTGCGCTTGATGAAATACTCATCTTCGAGCGCAATCTTTTCCAGCTCCAAAGCGATATCCAGCTTCGGATTTCTGCCGGTTGCCACGAACACTTGATCCGCGGCCCACTTGATAATGCGTGCCCGGGGATCGTAGTTCTTGTAGATGCGGTGACCGAAACCCATCAGCTTTCCATGTCCGGCTTTAATCTTGTCCACGTACGCGCGGACATTGTCCTTCGAGCCGATCTCGTCGAGCATCTTCAGGACTTCTTCGTTGGCGCCGCCATGCAATGGTCCGGAGAGCGCCGCCGCTGCGGCAGCGGTGCAAACGAACGGATCGGCCTGCGAGCTGCCTACCGCCCGCATGACGTTGGCGCTGCAATTTTGCTCGTGGTCTGCGTGCAGGATGAAAAGAATGTCCAGGGCGCGCGCCACAACCGGGTTCGCCCGATACTTCGGCTCGACCATTCTCCACAGCATGTTCATGAAGTTCTCGGTATAGCTGAGGTCATTGTCGGGGTAAACGTACGGATAGCCCAGGCTGTTGCGGTAGGTGTAAGCCGCAATCGTCGGGACTTTGCCGATCAGCCGGCGGATTTGCAGCTTGCGAACTTCGGGGTCATGCACGTTGCGAGCGTCCGGATAAATGGTGGAAAGCGCCGCTACCGTGCTGATGAACATGCCCATCGGGTGCGCATTGTGATGAAAACCTTCGAGAAACCTCTTTGTCGTTTCGTGCAGCATGGTGTGATGCGTGATTTCGGCGACAAAGGTTTTCAACTGTGGTTCAGTAGGCAGCTCCCCATGAAGAATCAAATAGGCCACCTCAAGGAATGTGCATTTCTCCGCGAGTTGCTCGATGGGATAGCCGCGATAACGCAGGATTCCCTTGTCTCCATCGATGAAGGTGATGGCGCTCTGGCACGCGGCGGTGTTCAGAAACGCCGGGTCATAGCTCAGCAAACCCAAGTTTTCGGGCCCATACTTCATCTGGCGCAAGTCGGCAGCGCGAATGGCGCCCTTTTCGATAGGAAGCTCGTAGGACGCACCGGTGCGCTGATCCACTACACTCAAACCCTTTTTATCCATTGCAAAGCTCCTTTCCTCCTAGTTCGCGGAGCGATGACGAACAAAAGGCTCCTCTACGGGAGCAGACAAGAAGCGGTGGCGAGGTTGAAAGGCAATTTGTGTGTAGGCAGTCATCATGCCTTTCCAGGGCGACCGCTATGACCAACGGCACACTACGACCCTGGTCATCTGTTTCTTAATAGCGCTAACCGAGGGCTCTCGCGGTGACGACGGTCACGATGTTTCGTGACGGATTCTTACAGGGAGGACACCATGCGGGCGATGGCATCGTCGAACGTGGCTTTTCCGTCGAGGTACGGCTGCCAAAACCGTTGCAAGAGCTCCAAGTAGTTCCTCCAGCCGCGCTGGTACAGGCCTTCGCGAAAGGCGTAGGTGTTGTATGCATTCTCGGCAGAACCGCTACCCTTGTTTCCGGGCTTACCTGAAGCTGAGGTCAGCACGGTGCGAATGACTTCTCCGGTGGTGTAGAAAACCAGAGCGTGCCAGAGGTCGCGGGGAATGGGCTTGTCGCGCTGGCGGCACTCGCGGATGATCGCTTTCTGCACCGCCTCGGCGATGCCGTGCGAACCCTCATGGAAAAGCACTTCTAGCGCTTGCGGACCCTGGTTGCGAGGATCGAGGCTAGAGATCGTGACGCGCAGCGGATCGACCGTGGTATATGCGCCTGCCCAATTGGCATAAGCCACCACGTCCACGCGAATTTTCTCGTGCGGCCAGCGCGTCTGGTAAATGTCCGCCAGACGTTCCGAAAGTCCAACACCTTGCTCCCGCACCAGCGGCGCCACCTGCAGAATCCAGCGGCGGTTGGCTTGATCATGTTCTGGCCAGAGATGTGCTCGGTAGACGGGAGCGGCGGCCTCCAGAACTTGCGTTAAGTTTGCCGGTAAACCTGCGTCGCAGAATTTCCGTTTGCGTCCGGAAAGCTCGTCGCAATCTTCGAAGTCGCCCAACTGATCCTTTAACTGAACCAGTTCGGTGGTGAAAAGCAGGTCTTTGTCAGCGTAATTGACCATGTAATACGCGACCGCGTCGTCCCAGGCTTTTTGCTCTGCATCGGTCAGCCCTTTTCCTGCTAGAACGCTCTTGGGAGATGTCGTAGGCTTAGCTGCGTTTGCATCGCGGGAAAGAAAAGCCCTTCGTTGCCGGGCCTCGTAGTAGAGCGTGTGGTGAAGATTGATCCAAAATCCACTATGTAATTCGAAAACAGGCAGCTGTTGTTCCGTGTAGTTGGCCTGTGGTTGGGCCGCGACACGAGCGGATACGAACATGCACGTCGTCGACAACAGCCAAGGCAAGAGAGAACGCAAATGGCGCACCATAATGGGTCGCCTGATAGTAGCGCCATGCGCGCGGAAGCACAAAGCAGACCAAGCAATGCAAGGATTGCGGGGAGTGTTCAGGCGCGCTACTCGACTTTCGGATCGGTTTCACTGCCGACTGCGCCTTGATGGTCGGCTGCATGCACCATCCCGTTCGAATCACGAAAGAACGAACGCCGCCCCGTCTGTCCGTAGTGAAGCGGAGTGGCCGACAATTCGTACTTTGCCGGAGCGCCTACGTCGCTAGCTCCCACAATCACATACCGGAACATGTACCCATCCTTGGCCCCTTTGGCAAGGTCGGCATCCAGCAAACCGGCGGCGTTAATGCCCGACGCGCCATGCGCGGGCGGTACCAGGTTCGCCAGCGATTCAGGAAGGTGCAAATACTTCGCTCGGTATGATTCGACAGCCGCGGCAATGGTCTTCAGAGATTCGAGAGCGTCTTTCTCCGTTGCGTCGATTTCCGATTCATCCCATTCCACTTCGAGCGCAGGAAGGTCCAGAAGGAGGACTCCTAGAGAAAGCAGTTTCCATTGCCCATCTTCGCGCACTAGGCCCATGTTGATCTGGCGCGCGCTGGCGCCCGTAGAATCTGTGACGTCGTGGAGTTCCAGGGGCAAAAACGCTACGTTATCGTGAACATCCGCGCCGCCGATCTGCATTTCCGTGGTTGCGCCCGGCGTTTCACAGCGGACGATGGGACGGCCTGCGGGGTTCGCGGAAATCGCGGCTTTGCCTGGCTCATCCAGGAGCACGAAGCGTTTCATCAGCGCGACGCGAGCTGCCGGCGTCATGCGCGAAAAGGATTCTTTGTTGCGAACGGTAAGGAAGCGCGTGAATTCTGCTTGATTCTGAGAACAAGCCGCAGCCAAGGCGCCGCTGAGGGCGCCACCTGGGCCGTTTTGGGCCGCAGCCGCGCTGGTCGCGCTTGCTGGGTTTGACTCCGGCTTGGGGCTTGATTCCTGCGCGAAACAAGTTGCGCCGCCAAGCAAGAGGCTGCAGAGCACGATAACAGTGCGTTCTGGATATTTCAGCTTGTCTGACCTTTCATTTTTGGCCGGCATTTGTTCGTGAGAGATTCTCACTCAATCCTTGGAAGCGCTCAGAATCGCGGCAAGATTTTGCGTGAAGCCGGACCGCGGCAGGACCTCGTCGCAGCCCGCGGCTTGCGCTTGCGCCGCAAGCTGCGTTTGAACATGCGACAGGAATCCCACCACGCGAATGTCTTTGTTGGCTAGCCGGACTTTTTCGATGGCTTGCAAAGGCTGACTGCGCGCGTTCAGGTCCACGATCACCAGCTTTGGCGCGCTCTCCATCAAACTCATCAGCGCATCGCCATTTGTCGCTACCTTTACTTCCACGCCGAGTTGTCTGGCGGTTTCCGCCAGCTTCATTTGAAAAAACAGGTCATCCATCAATGCTACGACTCTTCCCATGCTTGCTGCCTCTCGCACTTGCCAACCGATATTATGCGCTAATTCCCGCCCGGACTTCTTCATTCGCGGGAGAATTACGAGTAAACTGGGCGTCTCTACAGGAGGTGCCGCATGCAACCTGCCTCTGCCATCGAAATTCAGCCTGCCGTCTCTCTTTTAGGAAAGACGCCACAAATTCTCGAAACGCTGCTTGCCGACTTGCCTGGCGAGCTTTTGCACTGGAAACCCAAGCCTGACCGCTGGTCCGTTTCCGAAGTGCTCTCGCATCTCGCAGCCCTCGAGCAGGTCTACGCCGAGCGAGTCTTGCGCATCATGGCCGAAGATTCGCCGCCGCTGGCCAGATACGATCTGGAAGGCGCCAAGGCTCGCGACGAATATTCCCGCGGCTCGGCCGGCGAAAATCTCGGCCATTTCACCCGCACGCGCCGCTCGACGCTTGCCATGCTGACCGGCCTGCCTGCTTCAGCAGGCGCGCGAACCGCCGTTCATTCCGAGCTCGGGACGATTACGCTGGCGCACTTGCTTAACGAATGGGCCAGTCATGACCTGGGTCACCTGCGGCAGATCGCAGAACTCTACCGGGCCCACGCCTTTCACCCGAATTCCGGCCCGTTCATGAAGTACTCCAATCCTCAGCCCTGACCGCAAATATGACCACAAGCAGCTCGCCAGAGGACGCGCGGCTCGCGGCTTGCGGTCCGCGCGACGTTACCTTGTACTCGCGCCCGGGCTGCCATCTTTGCGAAGAAGCCAAAGCAGCGATTGCACCTCTTCTTCGCGAGTTCGGCGCCATTCTGCGCGAAGTCAACATCGACGAAGACGCGGTTCTCAAAGAGCGCTACGGATGGGATGTTCCCGTGATTTTCATAGGCACGCACAAAGCCGCCAAGCATCGCGTGGATCTGGCGCAGTTTCGTAGACAATTGCATGAAGCCCGATGACTAGGCAATCAAAAATCCGTTTAGCGGTAGTCGCATTTGGCGGCACGGTGATCGCTCTCGTCATCGCAGTCCGGATTTACTTGAACACCAGGCGTGTCGTGAACGTAACGGATGCACAGGTTCGCCAGATGATAGAGAATGAGCTGCCGTCTGGAACCACTAGGTCAGCAGTAAGGCACTTCCTAGATAGCAAGGGATGGGACCATTCAGACCTGGGGCCGACAACCTGGGCAATGATTCGAGATGCACGGCATTCATTTGTGGTCCAAACGAACATTCAAATTCAATTTCATTTCGACTCAAAGGAAGAATTGGTCTCTTACGATTTGGAGGATTTTCTTATAGGTCCTTAGCTCGTTTCGGCTGGCGCAGCCCTAGTGTCCGCTTTCCGGGGTACGGGCGCCAACCGTTTCGTCCGGCACCGCCCCTTTGCGGCCCAGCACGCGGTCGTAGACGCTCAATTGGCTCACGGAGCCAAGCGCTTCGTTGTAAAAAGTCGGTACGCCGAGAGCCGTGCGCAGCTCTTCGTTGAACTTCCGCAGATTCTGCAGATGGGAAGCCAGGGCCGGAATCTTCACCCCTTCGTCGGTCAGCAAAAACTTCTGGTAACCCGCGTCCCACAGCCGCGTGAACTGGCCTTTCAGCATAATCGTGGGCATGATCGTCATCTGATAGCGCTCGTCGGGGCCTTTGCGAAATTCCGCGCCGGAGCCGTACTTCTCAACGCGAACTACCCCTCGCGTGCTGCC
>JAWOLO010000119.1:0-3899 GCA_033853375.1 Terriglobia bacterium | reverse complement strand
GGCGATTTTCATGAGCGAAGCGGCCAGCGTCTTCAGTGCGCCCGAAGCGAACACGATTTCGTCGTGCGCGGAGAGCGCGGCGAACTTGTTGGGATGCGAGCGGAACGGCAGGCCGGTCAGCTCGGAGATTTTGCGCGCGGCGCGCTCGGCGAATTCGGGATGCGCGTTGAGGCCGGTGCCCACGGCGGTGCCGCCGATGGCCAGGTCGTAGAGGCCGTCGAGCGCCACGGCCACGCGGCCACCATCGCGGTCGAGCAGGCTAACGTAGCCGGAAAACTCCTGGCCGAGAGTGAGCGGCGTGGCGTCTTGCAAATGCGTGCGACCGATTTTGACGATGCCCGCAAATTCTTTGGCTTTGACGTCGAGTGCGTCGCGCAGCGTTTTCACCGCGGGCAACAGCCGCCGCGCGGTTTCGGTTGCCGCGGCGATGTGCATGGCCGCGGGAAACGTATCGTTCGAGGACTGCGACATGTTCACGTCGTCGTTCGGGTGAACGGGCTTCTTGCTGCCCATCACCCCGCCCGCGATCTCGATCGCGCGGTTCGAGATCACTTCGTTGACGTTCATGTTCGTCTGCGTGCCGCTTCCGGTTTGCCAGATGCGCAAGGGGAAATGCGCGTTGAGCTTGCCGGAGATGACTTCGTCGGCGGCCTGGACGATGAGGCGGGCCTTTTCGCGTGGCAGCTTGCCCAGGTCCTGATTCACCATCGCGCAGGCTTTTTTCAGGATGCCGAAGGCGCGAATCAGCTCGGGCGGCATGGTGTCTTTGCCGATGGCGAAGTGAATGAGCGAGCGGGCGGTTTGCGCGCCGTAGTAGCGGTCGGTGGGGACTTCAATCTTGCCCATGGAGTCCGACTCGGTGCGCGTCGCACCCTTGGCGGGAGACCCCGCAGTCATAGTGGTTTTCGCGGCTTCAGACATGGCTGGCTCCTCCCATACGGAGTGTAGCGGCGGCTTTACGCCGCTGCGCGACCCTAGGGCCGGGGCTCGCCGGCACCCATGCCCGCTCTCCATGCTTCCTTTGCTTTGTTCGAGTGTAACAGGCTGCCGTCAGGTAGGTAAGTTGTAAGGCGCAGCTTTATCCCGAGCGCAGCGAGGGAATGCTGCGCCCTTTCTTGTGCAACGAACCAGTATCACCGCGCTAGAGCGGTCTGAGGGTCGATCTTTCGCGAGTCACGAGTCACCAGTCACCTTCTTTTTCAAAAGAATGCGCCCTGGCAGATAGGAAAACGACGCCGTCAGGATACAATTGGCAAACCAAGAGGAAAACATGCCCAACTACACTGCTGAACACGCGCGCGCGGGAATCGACGCGAAATTGCCGGCGCTGGAAACGTGGCCGAATCAATTCGCGAACTATGTCATCACCACGCGATTCCCTGAATACACTTCGGTTTGCCCCAAGACGGGCCTGCCCGACTACGGGGCGATCACCATCCAATACATGCCGCGGAAGGAATGCCTTGAACTGAAAGCGCTGAAAATGTATCTGCTGGCGTATCGCAACCTGGGCATCTTCTACGAAAACGCGGTAAACCGCATTCTGCGCGACATCGTCGCCGTTGTGCAGCCTGAATGGTGTGTAGTGCGCGGCGAATTCACGCCGCGCGGCGGATTAACCACGACCGTTTTCGCACGCTGGCCCGCGCTGAAGGACAAAGGCAAGCCGTCGAAACGATAGCTCCGGCCAGAACGTCAAACTCTCACAGCTCCCCAGCCAGGAGGATTGGACAGAAGGCCTTTTGCAGGCCATAATTTTAAACGGGGCCACTGCGGAGTGTAATACCTAATCATAGAGAGGGAAGAATGAGCATTTCTCCAAACATACCAAGCCCGCAAGAATCCTACGGATACGAAACTCCTGGGACGCCCAGGTGGATATCGGTATTGTTCGGGCTGGTGATTGCCGGGCTGGCCGTGGTCGTCTATTTCGGCTATACAACGCAGGCGCGGCTGAGCGATGATCTCGCAAAACAGCACGACCAGAACAAGATTCTGAGCGCGCAATTAGACCAAGCCAATTCGCGGATCGCCGACCTGAAAAGCCAGGTGGAAATTACTACGCAAAGAATGGGTTTGACGCAGTCAGAATTGGCCAAAGCTAAGAGCCGCGCCGAAGACATTCGGAAAGAGCAACAAGCCTCTGACCAGGAGCTTACTACCCAGATCAAGGCGAGCCAGGAACAAATTGGCGCGGTGGCCACCGAAGTCGGGGGCACGAAGAAAGACCTGGAAGCGACCAAGAGCGACCTGGAAGCGACCAAGGGCAAGCTCGATCGCAGCATGGGCGACATGAACGTGATGAGCGGCTTGATTGCCCACAACCGCGATGACCTCGAAGAGTTGAGGCGGCGCGGCGACCGCAACTACTACGAATTTACGCTGCAAAAATCCAAACACGCGCAGCGCGTCGGGCCGGTACAGGTTACTTTGATCAGGACCGATCCCAAGAGATCCAAGTACACCATCAACGTGATTGCGGACGATAAAACCATTGAGAAGAAAGACAAAACCTCCGGCGAACCCGTGCAGTTTTACGTGAAAGGCAGCGCGCGGATGGCGCCATACGAAATCGTCGTGTTTGACGTAGGCAGAAACCAAATCACCGGCTACCTGGCTACACCGAAGGAGGGTGGAGGGCCAGCGCCCGCAGCAGCGCCGGCCCCTTCGGCGGCGGCCACGCCAACGACTCCAGTGACGCCGGCGACAGACAAACCCTAGCGCGCGATTCACATTTGAAATTTACTCAAAGGCCCTGTTCGGCGTTCTGGAAACGATACGTCGACGGGGCTTTTTTCTTTTTCGCCCGCGGCTCTAACAATGCATGCGACAGGTTTTCAGGTTAGCTAGAATCACAGCATGAAGGCGCACAGCTTTTTTATCGCCGCATTCTTCCTCGGTGCCTCGCTGTACTCTTGTCTTGGCGCGTTTGCTCAGACAAATCCGCAAGAGCAAGGCCCGGCGATTCGCGTGACGGTGAACCGCGTCAATGTAGGCGTGATTGTCACGGGCATGGATGGAAATTTTGTCGACGGCCTACACCGCGAGGACTTCCGAATCTTCGACAACGGCGTGGAACAGCCGATCACAGACTTTCTTTCCGTAGCCGACCCTGCGCAGGTTCTCCTACTCATCGAATCCGGCCCGGCGGTGGTCTTTTTGGGCAAGGAGCACGTTCGAGCAGCAGAAAAGCTCTTAAGCGGCCTTTCTCCCGACGACCGCGTCGCGATTGCAGGCTACTCAAGGGAGCCGGACCTGCTGCTGGACTTCACCGCAGACAAGCCCACGGCGCGCTACGCCTTGGACAATTTGAATTTCATGTTGGGCTTTGCCCAATTGAACTTGTCTTCCAGTCTGGCGTCGGCCGTCGATTGGCTCGGTACGTCTCCGGGAAAAAAGAGCATCGTGGTTTTGTCCACAGGGGTGGACACAACCCCGGATAGCAAATGGCAGGCCATCCGGCAAAAGCTGGAAACTTCCGACGTTCGAATCCTGGCCGTTTCCCTATCCAGCGATTTCCGCAAACCCACCAAGCACAAGCTGACAAGAGAGGAGAAAAAAGATCGTGCCTTCTTGAAGGAGGGCTTTGCGGCAGCGGACCAATCCCTGCGTGAACTTACCCGCATCACCGGTGGACGCGTCTACTTCCCGAAGTACCAAAAAGATTTTGACCGCGCGTACGCAGAGATTGCTCAACTGATTCGCCACGAATACAGCCTTGCGTTTACGCCGCCTGCGCACGATGGACAAATCCATTCGATCGAGGTGAAAGTGAAGGGTCTTGAGCGACGCGTGGATCACCGCCAAGCATATCTTGCCCCTGCTCCCGTTTCTGCACCTGCTCCCGCCGCTCCCGAGAAATGAGTACGCCAATTCGGGCCTCAAAATATTCTTTGTGT
>JAWOLO010000118.1:0-5389 GCA_033853375.1 Terriglobia bacterium | reverse complement strand
TTGGTGGAGCCGATGGGATTCGAACCCACGACCTCCTCGATGCCATCGAGGCGCGCTCCCAACTGCGCCACGGCCCCACCGAAGGAATGCTTAGAGTTTATCATAGCGGGATGACGAGAGTCTTGGTTTGACGGGCATTCTTATACAAAGACTACCGTCCTGCGGTGAATAAAGAGAAGAACGGGCACGGCATGTTTACCTTGAGCTTCGAAGAACCGTGGTCCCGCGATTTTCGTTTCCCTGTGAGGGGTTTGCGGCTAGGCTTGGCAGCGTTTGAGGGAGCGAATGACCCTGTCCATTTCGCCTCGCATCGCGGCGCGGCGTGTTCTCGTCGCGGCTTTCGCCGCGCTGGTACTGCTCTACGTTGGCGATTTTGCGTGGTTCCGCGTGCGGCTCATCCATCCAAAGCCAACTGACCCACTGGAGTCGTTCACCGGGCCGCGCGTGCTGGCCATTCCTGAAAAAGGCGGCAAGACCAGCTACGAAATCGATCAGCAGCATCCCGAGCAAACTGTTACTTGCGCGCATTCGTTGTTTCCGCACGCGGGCTATTCACCGTGTTGGTACGTGAAGCCGCGGCTGAATCAGCCGATTCCGATGTAGAAGCAGAAGCCCCTCTCTCATCGCGGGGTGGATGCGACAAAAGAGGGGCGCACAGCACAACTGTCAACGATCAGACAGTTTTCTCTTCACGTTCTTGACTTAGCAAACTTTCACTTCACAGATTTCCACGCGAGCCGGAGAAGCGGCACGAAGCACCCTTCACCTGACCCGCGTCGTCTCAAGCTGGCACCACTCGGCTTTTCGCTGAGGGCACCGCCTGAAACCGACGGAGGCTCGTTTCACGCGACCGCAGTCTGCTTCTTCACCACTTGCGGCAGTTCACGTTGATTGATGGCGCGATACGAGCGCACCACCTCGTCCGTGGACAGCTCGACAATCTTCCCCGAGCCGGATGGCTCGGCGTGGAGCAAGACGTCATCCATGGACAACACGCCCACCGCCTTTCCGTCGGAATCGATCACCGGCAAGCGGCGCACTTTGCCTTCTCGCATGGTGAGCAAAGCAACATGGATTTCATCCTCGGGCGAGCAGGCAAACAGCTTGCCATCCGGTGAAACCTCGCCGGCAGTGACTTCGCCCGCGAGCTTGTTCCTTGTGCCGAGCGCGATGCAGATGTCCCGGTCGGTAATCACGCCGCATACTTTGCCGTCAGGTCCAGTCATTGGCAGGAAGCCGCAGTTCCCCTTCCACATCAACTCCGTGGCTTCGCCTAGATTGGTTTCCCTACGGCACGTGTACGGCGTGCTCATCATGACTTCTTTCACTTTCATGGCTCTCCCCCTCGTGTTCCTTCACTTCTGTGCTGACTGGTATATGAACTACTTCCACCGAGCAGTGCGCATTCATGGCCAGCGATTCGGAAACGCTCCCCAGTGCCCAGCGATCGAATCCACGGCGGCCGTGTGAACCCACAACAATCAGGTCCGCACCCCATTCCTTTGCTTTTTCCAGGATCGTTTTTGCCGGCGCATCCCGGTCGATGGGCACGTCGGTGGTAACCGTGAGGCCCGCTCTTGATAGAATTTCCTTCGCCTGCTCTACGGCTGCTTTCGCTGCGTCCAAGGCAGATTGATTCAGCTCCTCCACTTGTACGCGCTGAAAATACGGATACTCGCCCAGCCACAGCGCAAATTCGGGAACTGAGATGACCTTGATTTGCGTATCCTTCGGCCAAGGCTCGCTCGCCACGGCTTTCACTGCGGCTTTCGAAAACTCTGATCCATCGGTTGCGACCAGAATCTTGAGTATGCCGGCTGCGGTTTCCTTCTGCGGGGCCCTTACCACTTCCACCGAGCACTTTGTGTGACGCAGCACGGCCCGCACAGTGCTACCGAGCGCCAGGCGTTCCAGCACGTTCAGACCGTGCGAGCCCACCAGAACCAAGTCCGCATGCCACTCTTCGGCGAAACGGCTGATCACTTTGCGCGGGTTTCCCAGCGCGACATTGGTCTCGGTTTCCAAACCCGCGGCTCTGAACTTTCCCGCCTCTTCTTCAAGAAGTTTGCCTGCTTCTACTTTGGTTTGTTCAAACAGCAATGGCGCTCGCGTGAAGAAGAATGGATCGACTACAGTAACGAGGCAGAAGCGGGTTCCTGAAACCCAGGGCCGCTCCAACGCCTCTTGCAGAACGATCTCCGATGCCTTTGATCCGTCGATCGCAACCAGGACTCTCATGTTCCACCTCGCTCCCGTTCCCCTCTTGCTGGTGTTCAGGTCTCGGCCAGCTATCGCTCTAGCGAGCGGATTTCTCCGGTTTTCTTTGTTTTGCCTCGGTCTAAGGAGGGTCCTGTGTCACGGACTGGGGTAATCCTGAGGCTTAGGCAAAACCCACACCTAGACCGAGACACCTTTGGAAAATGCACGCGGCTGACCGAAGCGGAGGGTTTCGTGGCACGACAATGGATTCATAGACAAAGGGATAGCGTTGTGACGCAAAGCACACGGTTCGATGCGTGAGTGATTAAGCCCTGTGTTGTGTGTTTCCGCCCATGTGATGCGCTTGCCGTGCGCGGCAAGTTTTATTTCTCGGGGGTTTCTTTTGGAGGGATTTCGGCGTAACCAGGCGCTGCCTCTTTCAGGTTGGTTTCCACATTTGCGCTCGCGTCGCCAATCGCCCAGCGAATTCCGCCGCCTAAGAGGTTCAAGAAGAACTCGTTTTTCCAATTCTCCGGCCGGTCTCCAATCGCCGTGTAGAAGACGCGCCCTCTGCCATGCATGTGCGCCCAAGTGACCGGATAAGGCGCGCGTTGGTAGCAAGCACCCTTCATGCCGTGCGTGTCGATGGTGAGAATTGCATGCAAATCACTTTGAAAATCTTTCAGCGAGTACCACTCGTCCTTGAGGCTGACGGGCGAAGTCACGCCTTCCAATCCGGGGAACTGCGGATCATTCACGATCAAGCTCGTATCCTGCAGGCGCGGATCGCTTCCGTGAATGATGAATTCGGCCCCCAGCATTTTTAGGTAAGGATCTTGCTGCTCGCCGTGTGCGATGTAGCGATTGGAAAGGTCTTTGGGGTCAGGCAACGGATGAAATGTGTCCGCCGCTGCATGTATGCCCACAAACCCCATGCCTTTCTCGATCGCTTTCAGCAGGTTTTGTTTTCCCCCGGCTGACATTGGCGGCTTGCCATCGGTGCCCAGAGTTGTGAGGTCTCCTGTGGTGAAGAAAACTACGGCGGCGTAAGAATGAAATTGCTTGTCATCGAAAATTCGTCCGTCCTTGGTCACACCTACGTGGAATCCGTGCTTATTGCCGACTTCCGTCACGGCATCATCGACGATGCTTGGTTTGCCGTCGACGCGCTTCACCACGTCGTGCTCGAAGCCCGAGGATTTCGTAAATACGAGCACGGATTTTTGCGGCGCGGCAGGCAGGCGTTTCGCAAGCGCCAATCCCGCGCCCGTTATAGCGGCGGCTCGAAGAAATTCTCTGCGTGCTGTGTTTGCACTCATGATTTGCTCTCAGTGATGTCCTTCGGAATGCGCGCAGCCGGGGAACTTTTCATATACGTAATCTCCCGTCCAGCCCAATTCTCGCATGCCCACTTCCGAAGAATAATACGCTCCGCTGATCCAGACTTTTAGATTTTCAAAGTGGTTGTAGAGCGTGGGTTCTTCTTGCGCTGCTTGTGCCGCGTCCTTTTCTGAATCCTTGGGTCTTTCCGGTTTGGCCGAAACCTCCGTCAATAACGCATTCTTTTGGTCTTCGTTGAGGGCAGGGAAGCTCTTCCCAAGTCGCTTGTGCGCTTCGGCGTCGAGCGCCGTCAGGGATTTCACGAATTTGTGCTGATTCTCCGGCTTTTCGACGCTGAGCAAAAGATCAAGAAAGCGGCTCACCTGCGCGCGCGTTGAGCCCGGCACGATGCTCTCGGCAATAGAGGTCAAAAGTTCAGTTTGTTGTGAACTCAAGAAAACGGGCTTCCAGTTTGCGTCTCGGAGTTTCTCCGCGGTGTCAAAGATCGCATCGTTCGCCAGAAGTTGATAAATAGGATGGGAAGTCCTCGCGAGAGGCCAAGCCGCTCCTGCGCCGGCTCCCGCCAGCAGCCGCTGCACCATCTTCCGCCGTGTCAACGAATTGTTAGTTCCGCTCCGAATCGTGGGCAGATTGTCTGGTTCGGTCATGCCGGTTCTACTTGATAATCGAATTCCCGCGTCGATGCTATCACCTTCCGCGCTAGCCCCAAAATGGACGAACTCGAGGACTAGACGGAGATCGCCATCTTGTAAGTCCAGTGGGTTCAAGGCGGCGGACCACAGGCAGTGCCCGCGGAAGTAGGTAAAATTCTAAGCATCCCTGGTGTGCTGCCCTCCTGAACTGGCTTTGTAAGAGCCGGTGAGGCGAGTGACGCAGGTCACGTTGCGCCGAGAGAATTATCACTGACAACCATAGGGTCGTTGGAATAGCTGGTACCAAGGAGTTCCCCAGGGGACATCGCCCTATAGCCTGACGTACCCCTTGAGGTTCGGTTCCCGAGAAAACTTAGAAGTCCACATGTGCCGCTCGGAAGTTCGAGCGAAGCTTAGGCGCGGCAGAGGAGAAGATCATGCGCAAGCTTCTGCCTGGATGTTTATTGGCAAGCGCGCTACTTGCGGCGCCGCTACACGCCCAAAAATCGCAATGGGAAAACCTGGCTCAGATCAAGCCGGGGAACAAAGCGCAAGTCGTCGAGCAATCGTTGAAGAGTATTCTCGGCAAGTTTGTGCGTTATTCCGAAACGGATCTGACCCTCATGTCAAACGGAAAGGAGATTGTCATCTCGAAGCAGCAGGTCTATCGCGTCAGCATCCTTGGAAAGAACCGCACGCGGAATACGCTGATCGGGCTTGTGATTGGCACTGGCGTGGGAGTGGGCATGGGGGTTGGCCTTATGGAGCACGAGACTGGTTATGGCGGTGCGGTTGCAGGAAGCATCTTTGGCTGCGCCGGAGTCGGAGCGGGAATTGGCGCGGCGATGCCATCGGCGAGGGAAATCTATCGAGCAGAAGCAGTTCCTCGCACTGCTACCTCCGCTGTTTCCCCTCCGGCCCAGAACCGTTCTGACGAAGGCAAGAGCGATGAATCCGGGCGCGCCACCGCATCGGGACCCTCAGGGTGATCCCCATCGCTAACCAAGGAGAAAAACAATGTTGAAAACACGTCACCACAAAGCCCTCTTTTTTATGCCTGCCATCCTTATATTCGTCGTCGCGCCTGCGCACGCTCAGGAGGAGCAACAACACGCCTTGGAGGCGTATGTCGGTTTTTCCTACGCGCACATAAGACTCGACTCTGAAGCAGCCCTTTTCGCCCCGACCAGCCGCAATTTCTACGGAGTTCAAACGGG
>JAWOLO010000117.1:0-11554 GCA_033853375.1 Terriglobia bacterium | reverse complement strand
ATGGTCCGTGCGCTCGCCATGGGGCCGTGCGTCTGTGGCGGGAACTGGTTTTCCATCGCTACTTGCGTCTGGATTTCGCGGAAAAGAATATGTCCTAGCAGGAAGTGACCGTCGGCGGAGTTCGGATAGTCTTTGAGGTATTGGCGGACAGCACGGTCAGCTTCTTCGAACTTGCCCTGCTGAAAGAGTGCCTTCGCCTTGAAAAGGAGGACTTCGCTTTGAGCGGAATTCTGAGGAGGCACCTGAGTTTGTGCTAAGCAGCATGTAGGAAAAAGGCAGAAAAGCAGGGTTAGAAGACAGTGTATCGGACTTAAATGGCTCGCGACGTTACGCATGCTCAACTGGGTAGGCCGTCTAGAATACTATTGATCTCTAAAGGGCCGGGAGTCAGAGGTCGGGCCCCTGGCTATCCACCATCTTCTGAAATTAACGCGCAAGGTCTGTCCCTCGAGCTTGCAGTTGAACTCGACGCTCTTTTCGTCGAAACCAATGTGGGAGCACCGACGGCAGTTTTTTTCGGGATAAAGAAGACGGCGGCCGTAACCTGCCTCTTTTCATCACGTTCGTATTGAACGTGGCTCGGCACGATCTTCTGCTTGGATTTTTTCTGCACCAAAAAGGCATTGGCCTGGAAGAATTGTTCATCGTGACGAACGAAGGGAGACATGTCCTCCGATTGCACGACGATCTGACATTCCTCTTGTGGCGCACTGGCGTACTTATTTGCGTCCAAGTCCTGCTTGCCACCATGGAGGACAGCCTTGCGGGCGGATGCCGCGCGCATCACTCGGGAGGAGGCCCAGAAAACGTGGAAGTTGAGTTCGTCAACCGTGGAGTAATCGGGGGAGCGCGGATCAGCCGGAAGCCGCGTTTGACCGGCGGCAAGGGGACCATTGGGCTGATCCTTTTGCGCGGCCGTCACCCAGGTGCGTGTAACGGTCGCAGTACGCGCCCAAGGAGAATCCGTGAAGACCTTTTGGATGTTTTTGTCATCCCACTGATCGTAAGGTTTTCCCTTCCAGGGTACGTCCGCGGCCCAAGCAAGAGATGAGAAGACGAGGAGAGCGAGAAGGAACTTGACGTTCATTTGTAAAGCGCGTCGCATGGTTGGTTACCTTCCCCCAACAACTACATTATAGGCTGGACCAAGGGGCATGAACCCTAAAAGAAAGATGCAGAAATGGCTGAATGCGTTGGGGGCGGGAATTTGACCAGGGAGCGAAGCCCGCTTTTTCCTTCGACGATTTCGATCCTTTGGCCTGCGGGGACGTTCTCAAACGATTGGCGAAGACCGCTTGGCCAATCAATTTGCAGACGGTTCACTTGCGCCTCGCGGCCCAAGCCAAGATGAACAATGCGCGAGTTGTTGCAGCCGAAACCATTGCCGCCGTTCACCCACTTGAAGATTCTGTGCTGGCCTGCAACGGCGGAAACTTTTGCGCCGACGGCATCGCGATTCGAACGCGTGCCTATTAGCCGAATCTCGAGCGAGTTCTTCCCCGAACCTGAATTGCAGTAAAGACGGCTGGTTTCGCGCGTACCCCAGTAAAATCCGCCAAAAGATCCAAAGAGGCTCAAGTTTCCACTGTCGTCGTAGTCAGCGAGGGCCGTACCGTGCAGCATGCCAAAATGAATGAGCCCTGCGGATTCGGCAATGTCCGCGAATCGACCCTTTCCATCGTTGTGGAACAACGGCTTGGGTTCGGCCCAGTCGAGCTCAGGATTTCCCGTGCCGATGGTGATTTCGTCGAAGCCGTCGTTATCGAAGTCGCCGGCTTGTGTGGACATGCCGCCATACCAACCGGTAATACCGGCTTGTTCCGTAACATTACGGAAAGTTCCGTCTCCGTTATTCCGAAACAGCAATTGACGTGCGGACGGAATTGCAGTGCCGCTCATCTTGGCTTCGATCATGTCTTTGACGGTCAGGTCTCCGCCCGGGTACGTGCAGACAAACAGATCGAGATTGCCGTCGTTGTCATAATCCAAGAAGACAGGGGTATATGCGGCGATTTGTGTCCGGATGCCGGCCCGCACGCTGACATCTTCAAAGTGACCGTTGCCGAGATTGCGGAATAGAAAGGGACCGGCATCATAGCTCGTGGCAAGCAAATCCTGGCGGCCATCGCCGTCATAATCTCCCCAGGTCAGGGAAATCCAACGCGCTTTCTGCGTTAGTCCGGCCTGTTCGCCGACGTCGCGAAATTTCCCATTTCCTTCATTGTGATAGAGGCGGATGCGATCGCCTCCTTCCGGGTCAATGATGCCGGTTGCGACCGCGAGATCGACGCGGCCATCGTTGTCGTAATCCGCCCAGGAAGAGCCGAAAGCGTTGACGGGCGCGGCTAGACCGGCACTTTCGGTGACATCAGCGAAGCGTTTGCCGCCCTCGTTGTGGAACAGGAAGAGCCGCCCTCCGCCTCCCCAGCCATTGCTCGTAAGAAAAATGTCCTGAAAGCCATCGTTGTCGTAATCGATGAACTGAGCGGCGTAGCAACCCAGACCGACGCGATCAATGAGACCCAACTTAGTGGCCACGTCTTCAAAGGTTCCGTCACCGCGGTTGCGAAAAAGGCAGAAAGGAGCGCGTTCGGAGCCGACGAGAATATCTTCGTGGCCGTCGTTGTCAAAATCGCCCCAAGCTGCGCCACGTCCAAGAGCCAGCCTACCCGCGCCAGAAGCATCCGTGACATCGCGAAACTGAAAGGTTGAGGAAGCGGACGCAGGGATTTTAAGACGGAATTCTTTGGGAATCGAACTTTCCGGTTGACCGGCGTGAAAAGTAAGGGTGCGCAGCATCCAAGGGTAGCGGATATCGTTTGGCGTGTCGCGGCAGGCCTGAAGGGCGTAAGGAATGCCTTCTTTATAGCGCTCCATGCGTAGATAGATGGTGGCAATGACGTACGGAACGACTCCGGGACGCTCCTTCACGGCGGGAATCAGCGTTTTTAGGGCTTCGTCGAAACGCCCGGCAAAAAGCGGATGTTTCGCTTCTTCATACTGTGCCAGGTCCGGGTAACGAAGCTCAGCCGGACGAGGAATGTCGTGTTGGAAATCGAGGAATCTCTCGAGCAGGTCGCCATAGAAGAAAAAGGGAGGTCGCCAGGTGGCGGCGGCCCCGAAAAGAGCATCTCTGATGAAATCGCGACGGTTCAAGAATTCCTCATGTAAGACATTCCACAAAGTAAAGCCGAGGCGAAGGGCCTACGACGTAGAGTGAGTGCCACTCAGAGCGGCACAGCGATCGTATTCGGCTTTGGCTTTCTCCGCGAGTCCCTGGTTGCGATAAACGGGCGCCAGCAGGCAATGAAGATTGGCAGTTTGCGGAGAAAGCGCAATCGCCTTTTCCAGTTCCGCTTGCGCCTCGGGGAGCCGGTGCAGCAGAGAGTAAGCTTTTCCGAGTTCTTCGTGCGCTTTGGAAACCTTCGGAGAAATGGTGATGGATTGCAAGAGATAAGGCACGGCCTTTTCCGGTTGATTTTGGTCCAGGTAAAGGTGAGCGATCTCAATAAACGGCTCAGGATCTTGGGCGGGGCTTCCGGATTGCCAGGCGATGGCGCTCTCAAAGGCCTGGATGGCCTCATCGGGCCGGTCGAGGGCCTCGTAAGACAATCCCACGTTATTTTCAGCTTCAACATTCCGGGGCTCGAGTTTTAAGCACTGCTCGAAAGCCTCAATGGCCTCGCGGAACTGGCCCTTACTGTACTTTGTCCGCCCGAGGTAATACCAAGCTTGCGGGTCGCGCGGGTCCGCTTGGAGCGAGCGCGTCAGCCAATGGTCGGCGTCCGTGTTGTCTTTAAGCAGGATGTAATCGAGGGCGACGATCTTCAGGTCAAATGCGCTGGGAACATGATATCTTGCTCCGGCGGTAAATTCTGCCAGCGACTCTTTAACCTTCGCATCGCGAAACTCAACCAGGGAACCCTGCACGTCGCCGCTGTTGTAGAGCAAGGCTTCGCTGTCCTTTTTCCCTGCTTCGAGCCATTTTGCTTGGACCTCCCGAAACAAGATGAAACCCAGCAAAAAATGTGCATCCGCGGAGTCCGTGTGTGCGCGCAAATAGTCTCTCGTGGCTGATTCCGCTTCGCCCAGCTTGCCTTCGTGCAGGAGTGATCGCGCGGGAGCCAGCGCAGGATCTGGCGTGAGAGGTTCACTAGGCTTGGCTGCATTTTTAGCAACGTCTGCGCCGGAGTTCGCCTGGGCTGCTGTAGAAGGCGCCCCTTGCCGCGTATTGTCCAGGTAACTTTGCGCTCTTACTGCCGCGCCGTGTAGGAGGCAGGAGAAGCATAGCGTTAGAAAGCTGCTGCGATTCACCGCAAATGGCACAAAGGACACCGCGAAATCCCTCGTCGGGATTATAGGACGGAGGCTGTTCGGCCCTCAAAAGGAAATAAGTGGCCGCCTGCAGCCGACAGAATGCAGTTACAGCGCAGGGCCAGACTGATCCACCATTTCCTGCGGCCTGAAAACGACACGCACCGGGGAGTCCGCAATCTTGCAGGAAAATTGTACTTCCTTCTCGTCGCCGGAGATTGTGGGAACGCCCGGAGCAGTGGTTTTGGGAAAGAAAAATATGACGTTCTGTACGGATCCATTCGCGTTTTTTTCATAGACGACATGTGTGGGCAAGATTTTGTCTTTACTCTTTTTCGTTTGAAAAAACGCTTTGCCCTGGAAGAACTTTTCATCATGCTGCGCGAAGGGGGTCATGTCCTCCATGCGCAGGATAATCTGATACTCGCTCTGGGGTTCGCTGGCATATTTTTCAACATCCACCTTATCGCCGTGCAGAACCGCCTCGCGCGCCGTGGCGGCGCGCATCACCCGCGAAGATTGCCAGAAAATCTGGACGTTCAGTTCCCTCCACGTATCCTCACCGGATCGCACAGGAGCATTAGCAGTTGTGCTCGCGTTGGGCATTGACCTCACGCCTCCGCTGATCTGCTGATCGGGTGGGACGTCCTTTTCGGCAACGGGAAGCCACGTCCGCTGGATCGGAGTTGTCCGCACCCAGGGTGAATCGGTGAGAATAGATTGAATCTCCTTCTCGCTCCATTCCTGATATGGCTTGCTCTTCCACGGCTTGTCTCCGGCGTAAAGGAGAGTGGCTGCAAGAAACACAGCGAGAAGCAAAGGAATTTGTTTCGAAAGGGTTTCCGAGCTGAGAAGGAATTTAGTTTGATGGTGCATCGCGCCTCCACAAAGCAAAGCCGGAACCGAAGGCCCCGGCTTTGGAATTGCCCGCTGGGGAAGGCAGCGTCAAGATGAGTAATCGGAAGTTTGGAGCCTTCGGTCCTTCGCCGGATTAGAAGTATAGCTTGAACGAGGCTTGCCCCGTCCTCGGCGAATTGCCTTGGCAGGGCTGGGTTGGAGAATTTCTGGCCTGGCCAAAATTCGGATCCGTAACGCCGCCATGGAAGCAGTTGACTCCGCCCCCCGGGCCATTGCTCAATAGCATTCGATTGAACACGTTGTAGAATTGCATGGTCAACTCGCCGCTGAAGCGCTCGCCAAAGAAAAACTTCTTTGTGAGTGCGAAGTCTTCATCCAGATAAGCCGGCGCCCGCAGGGTGTTATACAGGGGCGCTCCATTTCCAAGCGTCCAATCGCCCGGGAAAGCGAACGCCGAGGTGTTGATTACCGGCAGCCCCTTGTAATAGTTGTTCCAGTTGACGCCGAAATTGCTCGACACACGGTTCGGCCGGTTGAACACAAAAATATTGCCAATTACGGGGTCGCAGTCGAACTGGTCAAGGCAAGCGTTCAATTGCAGCGGCGTCCCACTCTCATACCAGTTGACCATGGCAATCTTCCAGCCACCGGCCAGATTCTTCATGGCCATACCACCGTGGTTCAAGTACTTCCTCCCGGGGCCGAGAGGCAGCTCATAAACGCCGGCCATGGTCAGCACGTGCGTCTGGTCATTGTTGCCTACGGACCACTCTGCGTTCGGGTTGCCCGGGTCCAAACCTCTGAAATTGAACGTTGAGAAACCGCTATCGGTATTCGTCAAATACCTCGAAAGCGTATAGGAAACCAAGTAGGTCAGCCCGCTACCCGTGCGCTTCTGTAGGCTGACCTGAAGTGCGTTGTATTTATCCGCTCCCGAAGTATCAAAATTGTTGGTCACAAAGGGCATTTGCGGATACGGAAGTTCCGCCACGAAAAGCGGGGTTCCGGTGCCCTGCTCCTGACAGAAATTATTGTAAGGGGCAAAGTATGTGACGGGCCCCCCAGGGTTCCCGCATGTGCCTGTGGGATACGTTACCTGACCGAATGTGCCCTGATTGGCCATAAACGTTTGGGCAGCCGCTGAAGTCCACGTCTGGGCCAGGACACAGTCCGTGGTCGCTTTGACCGTAGGGCCCTGCGGGCAAACGGATTTTACGAAGCTGTACGGAAGCGACTGCTTTCCAGACTCCAACGTAGCGGGCAAGTGCAGGTCATGCGTGTGCACTCCGGAAACGGAAAGGAACATGTTCCAGGGCAACTCGCGCTGAATGCCAATGACAAATTGCTCATCGTAGGCTTGGTTGACATGCCTAGGCAATTCGTGAACCTGCGCGAACCCCAGAATCGAGGTGCCATTGAAAAATCCCGGGCTAAACGGAACCGATGGCAGAGAGGGCAGCGGATTCGTATCCCACTGGCCCAAGCCGGGAATCTGCGGCGTCGGCTGGCCAATAGAAACAACTCCATTCAGGTTATTCCCGTAATTCACTGCAACTTTGTTGACGCCGTATTCAAAGGCACCGGTGTCCAGCCAATACCAGGAGGCGCCACCCAGTAAGACCGTCTTCGGCGTCAATTGATAGGTAAACCCGGCTCGGGGGCTAAAATGGTGCCAGTCCATGTCCATATAACTCCAGCCACTGCACCCGGAGCATGTTCCGAGCTTTGCCATCGCGCCTATTAGCGGCTGGCCGGTCTTGGGATTAATCTCGGTCGCATTTGCGACCGTAGGATCAAAGAACGTAAGCTGGTTGGTGCCGAAATCGTTGGTGAAGGGAAATGCCAAATCCCATCGCACGCCCCAGTTGACTTTAAGGCGGGGCTTAATCTGGACGTCGTCCTGGAAATAAGGAGCCACATAAGTGTTGCTCAGGTTGGTATTGCCTGCGCCACCCCGGCCACCTGAGGTGACATTGCCGAGCAAGAAGCTAGCAAAACCGTTTCCGGTATTCGTACCGGGTGCACTTGTACAACCGACTTGGGTTCCGCAAATGTCTACTTGCTCGTTCGGATCCGCCGTTATATCGGAGGTAAAGTTGAGCGCTCCTGCAGCTCCCGGCTGGCCTGTGGAACCGCCCGCTTCGAAGTCATCCTGGTGCGTTTTCCGGATATCGACACCGATGTTCATGGTGTGCCGGCCCTTTTGGTAGAGCAAGTTGCCCAAGAACGAAAGCCCTCTTTTATGGTTGATGGTAGATGACAGGCCGTTTCCAGGCCCCCAGTTTTGCGGCTCCCATTGGCCGCCATTGAAATTGATGCTCGGGAAAGCATTAGGCTGCCCCGATAAGCCTGACGGCTGCGTGCCGGGGAATTGGCTGGAAAGTAAGCGTGTCGGGAGAAAATCATTCCCTTGGTAAACATACAAAAAGCCGGCCGTCGCCACCATGCGGGAGCTGATTGCATTCGAATAGGTGACGTTCACTCCCCGTCCCAACACAGTGTTTATGAAACGGTTTGTAAGAGGGTTATTGACCCAGTCCGTGTTGCTCGGGATGGGGAAATACTGTCGCCAATAAAGACCGTGGATAGCCTGCTTCGATGTCAAGTTATGGTCAATATTCACGGCGACGTCCGTCTGAAGGTTTAAACTGATCGTCGTTGGATTGTAGTTGTTAATCACGGCAGTGGAGTTGGTCGGCGCCGGGAGGGGGAACTGCTTCAGCACGCCTGCTGACACTTGGCTGAAACAACTGGTAGGAATCTTGTTCCCTGGCCACTGCGTTCCTGGGCTACCAGGACCGCTGGCAGGCACGGAGCAACCAGCCGGGATAAGCGATGGATTGGATGCCCAAGCGGTAGGAACGAAAATCGGTATGTGGACGCCGGTATTAGGGTTGACCAAGCCACTGAAATCACCTGAAAGTTCTGCTGGTGTGGGGAGAGTGATGGGACCAGCCGCAAAAGATTGCCTGTACCTATCGTAGCTAACGAACCAGAAGGTCTTGTTTCGCCCATCGTAGATTTTGGGCAGGTACGCCGGTCCACCGAAGGAGAATCCCCAATCGCTTTGGATATTCGTATTGGGTTGATCAACCACGCCGGCGTTATTCGGATTTATGTCCAAAAAGGCCCCCGGCGCGGCAAAGAGCTTGTCGTCCCTATAAAAAAGAAAAGCGTCGCCATGAACTGTATTGGTTCCGGATTTAATGCGATACTGCTCGACGCCTTGGCCCAGCCCATACTGCGCTGAAAAGGTGCCGGTTAGCACATCCACGTCTTTGATGGAGTCATAAGGGGGCTGATTCCAAAATGTGAAACCGGAGACCTCCGAAAAGGCTTCGGGAACGCCGTTGAACATGACTTCGGTCTGCTGGTCCACACCGCCATTGATGCGGTGGCTGAATCCGCCCCCTGTGACGCCTGGTGCTAGAAATATAAACTGGTCAATCTGACGGTTATTTCCGCTAATCAATTGCGGAAGGTCTTGCGACAGCGTCTCATTGATTGTCGTGCCGATCTCTGGCTGCTCTGTCTGCAACGCCACCGCAGGAGCTATGACTTCCACTGTCTCCGTAACCGTGCCTGGCTGGAGCGTTGCGTTTACGGTGGATGTGGCCCCACCAACCACGGTCACATTCTTGCTGACAAAAGTCTTAAAACCGGTCTTTTCTACTTTCACGACATACGTACCAGGGATCAGGTCGATGACCAGATAGGTGCCAGCGGAGGTTGTGACGGTTGTCTTTGACACATTCGTGTCCACGTTGGTTACTGTAACCTTAGCGTCGGGAACCTCAGCACCAGCTTGGTCCGTCACGTCGCCGTTGATTCTGCTGACCGCTTGAGCGTGCAAACTGGAAGGCGCCAAAAACAGCAAAAGAACCGCCGCCAAACACAGTGGCAGCCAGCCATGCCGCGCCGTGCCGATAAAACCAAAGGAAGGACGACTCAAACCGTTCATATCCGCCCCCTCAAGTGTATGTCGCTGTAAGCGACTGGGATGGACACCCCTCGCGGTATCCCCAAACGTTGGCGGGAGTCTTGGACAACCAGGGGGTGGGAGTCAATACACCGGTGTGTCATCTTCACGTTCCCACGTAATTGACTGACAAGAAAGAGGATAGGCGGGAGTATTCCCTCGTCGATGTAACGGCTATGCGAGAGTTACATTGTGTGCAGGAGCGGCGGAGTTTAGCGAGCGGTGCGAGTTACAGGGCCCTTACCTTCCAATATCTGGACGATGCAGTCGATGCAAGGGAGTATGACTTCTTCGCGGAGACCGCTGGGCCAGAAGATTTTGAGCTTGTCGACTTTTGTGGCGGAGCCCAAGCCGAAGTGGAGGCGGGGGTCGGAGGTGGAGGCGTAGCTGCCGCCGCTGAAGATATCGGCTCGCTGGCGGATGCCACCAGCGGTTAGGAAGACTTTGGCGCCGATGGCGTCGCGGGAGGAATGATGCAGTGGTGCGTCAGTCGGAGGGGAGATGCGCCCGCCAAGGTCAGCGGCCGCCACAGAAGAAGAAGCAAAAGACGGAAATGTCTGTCCTACCAATTTGAGAGTGACCCAGTGGTTGGAGTTGTGGACGACATTGCGAAGGAAAGCGGGAGCAGAATCAAGGTTATTGAGGACGACATCGATGTGGCCGTCGTTGAAGAGGTCGCCGAAGGCGGCACCGCGCGCGCAAACGACGGAGGCAAGGCCGCTGGCGGTGGCGGGCGGGACTTCCTGGAATTTGGCGCCGTCGAGATTGCGAAAAAGTTGAGGCCGCTGCCTCCAGGTGGTGCCCCAGTCCCGCTGGTCAGCGATGGGATAGACGTGGCCGTTAGCAATGAAAAGATCGAGAAGGCCGTCGTTGTCGAAGTCGAGAAAGCCGGTTCCCCACCCTAGAAACGGAATCGTCGGGCTGCCGAGGCCGGCTTTGAAGGAGACGTCGGTGAAGCTGGCCCCTGCCTCCGCAGGCAGGTCGCCGTCATTGCGATAAAGCGTTTTGTAATCGTCGGAAAACGTGGTGATAAAGAGATCGAGGCGGCCGTCGCGATTGTAGTCGCCGAGGGCGATGCCCATGGAGGCCTGGGCGCGGCCTTCTTCGTTAAGCGCAAAGCCGCTCATGTAGCTGATGTCTTCGAACGTGCCGTCGTGCCGATTGCGATAAAGATAATTGGGAGTTGAGTCGTTGGCGACGACGAGGTCGGGCCAGCCGTCGTCGTCGACGTCGGCGAAGACAGAAGCAAAGCCGTAGCGGCCTTCGTGATCAGAAACGCCCGCTTTCAGGCTGACATCGGTGAAAGTGCCGTCGCCATTGTTGTGAAAGAGGTGATCGCCTTCCCCAAGCAGCCCTAAGGGACCGCAAAAAACATCGACGCCGCGGTATTGGCAAGCGCCTTCGGGGACGCCGCCCTTCCCTGCCAGGATGGGATGGTCGAGATCGTAGTGGACATAGCCCGGAACGAAAAGATCGAGCAAGCCGTCGCGGTCGTAATCGCCCCAAGTTGCGCCGGTCGACCAGCCGCCGAGGGCGACGCCAGCTTTTTCGGCAACATCAGTGAACGTACCGTCGTGATTGTTATGATAGAGGCGGTTCTTGCCGTAATTGGAGACGTAGATGTCGGGCCAGCCATCGTTATCATAATCGGCGACGGCTACGCCGAAACCCCAGCGGTCATTGGAGACGCCGGCCTTTTCGGTCACATCGGTGAATGTGCCGTCATGATTGTTGTGGAAAAGCATGGCGTGCGGCGCTGGCTCAGCTCCTTTAACGGCGGCGATCGTGGAACCATTGAGGAGATAGATGTCGAGCCAGCCGTCGTTGTCGTAATCGAGAAGAGCGACGCCGGAGCCGGGAGCGTCGATAATCGTAGATTTTTCGGGCGAGCCGGAGCGATGGTGAAATTTGTCGAGGCCAGCTTGATGCGTGATGTCAACAAAGACCACCGGAGCGTCGTCGACGAAGCCGCCGGCAGTGATGGGCCGGGAGTGAGAATCTTTGATCGGAGCGTGGATGCCGCCGGTGGCCATTCCGGAAGGGCGAGGAAGCGGAATATTCTGCGGCTTGTCAGGAGGAGTTTGTGTGGATTGTTGGCTGAGAGCAAATTGCCCGAACGCAAACACTCCGAGCAGGGCAAATGCAAAAAGAAGCAGCGGCAGTGAGCGACACGCGCCTCCGGAGTTCATTTTGCAGCAGCTCCCCTTGCCTCGGCCGCGCCTGACTTCGGCTCATCGACTTGGAGGATCTGATCGGCGCGGACGTTTTTCAGGGTTTGCTGGATGCCGCTGGGCCAGCGAATCTCGATGGATTGGGCGGAGGATTCCGCACCGAGGCCGAAATGAACGCGCTTATCGCTGGAGGAAAGGTAGCTGCCCGCGGTGGAAACGGTGGCGAACTGCT
>JAWOLO010000116.1:0-21715 GCA_033853375.1 Terriglobia bacterium | reverse complement strand
TTCTATAGGACTTAAGCGGTTATTTTCAGGGCAGATCCCTGCCTGCGGCAGGCAGGCCTCCGCTCCGGCAAGCGCGCGGAGCGCGCAACCCGCGCCTTCGACTGCGCAAGACCTGCTTGCCCGCCCTACGGCAGGCAGGCAGCAGGCAAGGCGCACCGTCAGGGCCCCTTCGGCTTCACTCCCCTCGAAGCTCGAGACAAGCAGGGCAGTCGGGAGGACAGTTATTGTTGTGTTGTGGCGATAAACGCGACCGGACACACCTCCGCGCCGGATTCACGCAAAGAAGTGTCTACAACGAGTTCAGGTGAGACTCAGGAACGGCTGGCAGCCACTGCCGCTTTCTTCGCTGCTTTGGCTGCAGCAGATGCTTTGCGGCGGCGCTTGGTTTTCGGCGGGGTAGCGGGAGCTTCGCCGATCAGTTCGGCGGTCATGATGCTGGTAACAAACAGCTTGGGGCCATGGTCGTCAAAATCAACGGCAGTGCGTTCCGCGTCGGAAGCGGTCACGATTCCCAAGCCGTACACTTCATGTTTGATCGTCTGACCTTCCTGCATTACTTGCACAACATCCTCCTTGACCACTCTGTCTCAGAATCTTGATTCGAATCTCTGGAATCGGGAGCCCCGGCCACGGCCGGGACTCCCCTAAAACAGGCTAGAGGCTAACGACGTTCTCTGCCTGAAGGCCCTTCGGGCCCTTCTTCACTTCAAATTCCACCGTCTGACCCTCATTGAGGGACTTGTAGCCGTCCATCTGAATGGCGGAGAAATGCACGAAGACATCTTCGCCCGTCTGACGCTGGATGAACCCGTAACCCTTCGAAGCATTGAACCACTTCACTGTTCCTTGTTCCTTCACTTACACTACCTCGTCATTAGAATTGCTTTGCCTCTCTTGGTCCGTCCCTGGTATTCCGTAAAGCGCTTCACGCTTCGGTTGCCAAGTGCCGTGACTGCCTCTAGCCCGTAAAAAAAGGCCGCAAAGTTTGTCCTTGCAGCCCCTCGAACGAGTCAAAAGGTAATACAAGAGCAACAAATGCTACAAACACCTTACCAGAAAATGGAGGATTTGTCCACGCGGAACCACAGGACCATGCAGTTTTTGGACGCCATCTAACTCTTTACGAATGAACAGCTTAAAGGGACTCTAAGGGGATGGAACAGTGGCTAGGTTCCTCGGGAAGCCTCATTCGAGGGATTCGGGCTCAAGGCTCAAAGTTCCCTGCCCAGAGGCCTTCTTTTCCCAATATTTGCGCACCCAAGCCTCCCAGCTTTTGCCTGCTGCGCTGTCCTTGCCACTGAACGAAAGTGCCGCAATATTGGCGTATGCAATCTTCAGTTTCTGGTTAGCATCTCTGGGTATGACACGCACAAAGCTGTCATTGAGGGAATTCCCTACAATCCGGTCAAAGATGTAACCCTCGATTTTTGAATTATCTTTGAGCGTCAGGGTCACGTCGCCGCGATAGTCAAACGCCTTTTCCAGGGCGATACGCAACTCCTCCTCGGTAGCCAGTTGAGGGATCCATCCCTGAACCGTTTCATGCGACGTTCCCGGAGCAACTTCTAGGGCATCTGGATCGAGCGGCGACCCTTCGGTGTGACTTGGGCGGTCGGCGTGCCGCGGACCGCTCATACACGAGTCTCCTCAAACTGCCCCTTCCCTGGTTCGATTTGAACCAGCGGATTGTAGGAGTGCACGGGCTTCACGTGCTCGTTTAGCATGGCGAGTGCATCCGGATCGGCGTAAGTAACGGAAAGGCTGGCCTTCACCGTGGCCCAGAGCCCGCGCCAGCCGCTGAAGGTGTGGTCCACTGCGGAAGCCTCATAGCCGCTGTGGACCATGCAGTTTGCACACTTCGGATTGCCAGACTCCGTGCCGTAGTTCTCCCAATCCGTGGAATCTAGCAGTTCCTGAAACGTATCTGTGTAGCCGTCCTGGAGCAGATAGCAGGGTTTCTGCCAGCCAAAGACGTTGTAGGTGGGCATGCCCCAAGGCGTGCAGGCATAATTGCGCTTGCCCATCAGGAATTCCAGGAAAAGCGGCGATTGGTTGAACTTCCAATTCTTCTTGCGGTTGGCGAGGATCGCACGGAAGAGGCGCCGCGTCCGCGCGCGTCCCAGGAAATGCTTTTGGTCCGGCGCTTTGTCGTAAGAGTAGCCCGGTGAGAGCATCATGCCCTCGACGCCAATCTCCATCATTTCGTCGAAGAACGCGCGCACGCTCTTGGGATCCGCGCCGTCAAAAAGCGTCGTGTTGGTGGTCACCCGGAAGCCGCGCTTCAGCGCTTCCTTGATCCCCTCGAGGGCCAAATCGTAGCCGCCTTCGCGGCAAACGGAAAAATCGTGATGCTCTTTTTGCCCGTCGACGTGAACGGAAAACGTCAGATACTTGCTGGGCTTGAAAAGATGGAGCTTTTCTTTCAGTAGCAGAGCGTTCGTGCACAAGTAAATGTACTTCTTCCGCGCTACCAACCCTTCTACAATCTTGTCGATCTGAGAGTGCATTAGCGGTTCGCCGCCAGGAATTGAGACCATCGGCGTGCCGCACTCATCCACCGCTTTGAAGCATTCCTCCGGCGATAATTCTTTCTTTAGGATGTGCGCCGGATACTGAATCTTTCCGCAGCCCGCGCAGGCCAGATTACAGCGGAACAAGGGCTCAAGCATCAACACGAACGGGTAGCGCTTGCGTCCTTGCAGTCTCTGCTTCAGGACGTACGTCGCAACCGTCCACATTTGCGAAACAGGTACGGGCATTTTTCCAACTTAATCGTGAATATAGATGGGGACGCACCGACGCCCCCAGAGTCTTCGCATAGAAGCGAGACTGTGCCCTATTGTACCTGAGAACGCGTGAAATCCACGCGCTCCTTTTGGCCACTTGCGCAACCGCTTGCTGAACTGGCACATGAAATGCACTTTTCCCTAAGATGCCGTCAAATGTTGAAACGGAGTTTCAGAGGCCTCTGCGCGCCCCGGTTGGAACTTCAGATGTAAAATCGACGCTTGGGCAAGGCACAGAAACCAAGGCGTTTATGCTCCGACGAAACCTGCTCACCCTCTTCGAGGACTTTACTCGCTTCGCAAGCGATATTGCCGTCGTCCAAACACGCGGGTACCGCCGGGAAAAGGTGACGTATGGCGAGTTGTCCGCTTGGGCGCATTTCTGGAGTCGTACGCTCGCCAAACACGGCACCGGCCCCGGGGATCGTGTTCTATTGTGGGGAACCAATTCTGCCGAGTGGACAGCGTGCTTCTGGGGAATCCTTCTGCGTGGCGCTATCGCTGTGCCGATGGACGCAGCCGCATCTCCCGATTTCGTTCAGCGCGCCATCAAAGACGCAGGCGTGAAGCTGATCCTTCGCGATCACCATCTTGGCGAGCTTCCTGGCGCACCTCCTTCTCTGATCATCAACGACCTTAAAGATGCTTCCGAGAGGCCGGAGCCCAGGGCTGAAACTCGAGCTGATCCTGGCGATGCGTCAACTCGCAGTACAATCGCGGAGATTCTCTACACCTCGGGAACGACCGCCGAACCGCGCGGTGTTGTTCTCACCCATGGCAATTTCCTTGCGAATCTCGAACCACTCGAGCGCGGAATCGACGAGTACCGAAAATTCGAGCGTTGGTTTCATCCTTTGCGCTTTGTAACGCTCATCCCCTTGAGTCATGTTTTCGGCCAATTCATGGCCCTTTTTGTTCCTCCTTTGCTCGGCGCCGCCATTGTCTTCGAGCCGTCGACGAATCCTGCGGAAATCATTCGAAGTGTGAAGCGCGAGCGCGCCACGGCGCTCATCGCCGTGCCGCGCATGCTCGACATCCTCAAAGGAGGGCTGGAGCGCGAATTCGAATCACGCGGAAAATCGCAGTGGTTGCACGACACACTCGAAAAAGCAAACGGAAAGAAGTTTCTGAGACGCGCCTGGATGTTTCGCAGCATCCACCGCCGTTTTGGCTGGAAATTCTGGGCGTTTATTTCTGGAGGAGCTGCTCTCGGGAATGACACGGAAAGTTTCTTCAAGCGCATGGGCTACGCCATGGTTCAGGGATACGGCATGACAGAAACCGCTTCGCTGATCAGCCTGAACCATCCCTTTCGCGCAACCGAAGGTTCCGTCGGCAAGGTTCTTCCGGGCCTTGAATTCAAGCTGGCTGAAGACGGTGAAATCCTTGTGCGCGGAGAAAACGTCGCGGCAGGCTACTGGCAGAGTGGTGTGCTCCAACCATCCGGCGAAGAGGGCTGGCTGCGCACGGGTGACCTCGGACAAGTAGACGCCGAGGGGAACTTGCGTTTTCGCGGGCGCAAGAAAAGCATCATCGTTACGCCCGCGGGTCTGAATGTTTATCCTGAGGATCTGGAAAATGCTCTGCACCGCCAGCCCGGGGTGCGCGATTGCGTGGTCATTCCATTCGAACGCGAGGGCAACGCCGAACCTGGTGCGATTCTGCTGATGCAGGATTCAAGCGAAACTGCCGCGCGAAAAGCCGTCGAAGCCGCCAATTCCTCGCTCGCGGAATATCAGCGCATTCGGCAGTGGCTCCTCTGGCCCGAGTTGGATTTTCCGCGCACCTCTACAGGCAAGCCACGTCAGCCGCTCATCGCCGCTCGCGTCGCCCAAATTCTAGACGAGCAGAAGACCGGCCCCCTTCCAGGATCGCATTTGCAGCCACTGGACGCTCTGCTAGGCAAATTCACTCGACCATCTTCTGGTCCGGCTCCGCTCGAGAAAGAATTAAGCCTCTCTTCGCTTGATCGCGTCGAGTTGATGAGCGCCCTCGAAGAAACGTTCCATGTGGAACTCAACGAAACGGTCTTTGCCGAAGCCAAAACCGTTGGCGACATTGAACGCCTTTTGCAGCACCCCCGAGCAGAATACAACAAGTATTGTTATACACGTTGGGCTCAGCGGGAGGCCGTTCGGTGGTTCCGGCTGGCGGTTTATTACGCGCTCGCCTGGCCGGCCACGCAGATTTTGGGCCATCCTAGAATTGTGGGCCGGGAGAACCTTCGCGGGATTCGCGGGCCGGTTCTTGTCATCTCTAATCACATCACCCGGCGCGCAGACATCGGGCTGATTCTCGCCGCGCTTCCTCTTCGATTCCGCCACCGTCTCGCCACGGCGACGGGCGGCGAAACTCTGCAAAACATGCGTCATCCCCCGCTCGACTGGTTCTTTGCGAAACGCTGGTGCTATCAGCTTGGCTACTGGCTGGTTACCGCGCTCTTCAACGTTTTTCCGCTTCCGCAATTCTCCGGCTTCCGCGAAAGCTTCCGCTTCGCCGGCGAATCGGTCGATCGCGGCTACAGCATTTTGGTTTTTCCTGAGGGGGTTGTGAACAACACCGAGGACGGCCGCATGGCTCCCTTTCAACCCGGCATTGGCTTGCTCGCGGAAAACCTGCGCATTCCCATTGTGCCCATGCGCATCGATGGCGTCTGGCAAATGAAGCGCGAGGGCCGCCGGCTTGCTCACTTGGGCGAAATCATCGTTCGAATCGGCGCTCCCGTCACCTTCGCTTCAGGGACTCCGCCCGAAGAAATCGCTCGCCAACTCGAGACGATCGTCAAGTCCCTATAAGCGATTTTTAGGCTCGCGAAGGTTGTAGTGCCAAGTATTTCCGTTGCATCTAATAGATAAGAGCCGACAACAAGGTTTCTCCGCCGGACATGGATTTAGTTCCTGTGGCAAAATAGAAAGTTCAGAGAACACGATTGATGGCACACCGTACGACACTTGCGCAAGAACGGCCCGTTGCGCCGCCGAAAGAAGCCGATCAAGAACGAGAGCGCATCTTCGATGCCTTTCGTCGTTGGGGCTATTGCGAAGCTAACTTGGATCCTCTGGGCATCTTCCAGCCGATAAAGCACCCGGACCTCGAGGGATTAACCGGCGCGGCTGCTGAAGAAGCTCGACGCATCTACTGTGGCACGATTGGCGCCGACATCATGCATCTGGTCGAGCCGGAACGCCGCCGCTGGATCATCGAGCGCCTGGAAGCTCCCGCGGAACAAGTCAACCAGCACAAAATCCTCGAGCGCCTGATTCGCGCTGACCTCTTTGAGCAGGTCTTGCAGGCGCGCTATCTCGGTTCCAAGCGGTTTTCACTGGAAGGTGTCACCGCGTTGATTCCCTTGCTGGACTCCGTCCTGGACGCAGCTGCGGAACACGGCGCGGAGTCTTCCATCATGGCCATGAGCCATCGTGGCCGCCTGAACGTGATGGTGCACGCCGCCTGCAAGAGCCCGCATGAAGTCGTTGCCGGGTTCGAAGACGTGGATCCGCGCAGCGTTCTTGGCGCGGGCGACGTGAAATACCATGTCGGCGCCACCGGTACGTACACCACCAGCGCCGGCAAAGAAATCGGCATCCACCTCGTGTCGAACCCGAGCCATCTTGAGGCGGTTGATCCCGTGGCCGCCGGCCGGTCGCGCGCCAAGCAAACACGCTACGGCTTGCGCAGCGCTTACGTCGACCGCTCGCCCGAAACCCTCAATAAAGTCGTTCCCATCGTGATGCATGGCGACGCCGCCTTCGCCGGGCAAGGCATCTGGGCGGAAACGCTAAATTTTGCAGACCTGCGCGCCTACACGGTCGGCGGCACGATCCACATCATCGTGAACAATCTCATCGGCTTCACGACGCCGCCCCACCAGGAACATTCAGCGCGCTTTGCTTCGGACATTGCCAAGAGGCAATCGGTTCCCATTTTCCACGTGAATGGAGAGGATCCCGACGCGGTTGTGCGCGTTGGAAAAATCGCCACCGAATACCGAGCCACATTCGGCAGCGATGTGGTCGTTGACATCATTGGTTATCGTCGCCACGGCCACAGCGAAGTCGATGACCCGACCATTACGCAGCCCAAGCTTTACGAACGTATCAAGAACCATGCGCCGCTCTGGAAGATTTACGCGGAGGCCAGCGGCATCGACGCCACGGAGATTGCTGAAACTGTCCGCAAGGAGTACGAAGAGGAGCAAATCAAAGCGAGCGCCCTAAAGAAAATCCCGCAGCTCCGGAAATTACCCGAATACTGGGGACCTTACTTCCACGGCCGCTACAAACCCGAGTACGAAGTCGATACTGGGCTGACCCGCGAGAGGCTCGCCGAGATTACGGACGGTTTGGTCCGCGTACCGGATGGTTTTCGCGTTCATCCAAAAATTGCAAAATTGCTCGAGCAACGTTCGGAAATGGGCTACGGGAAGCGCCCCGTCGATTATGGCTTTGCCGAAGCGCTGGCATTTGGCTCATTACTGCTCGAAGGCACGCCCGTTCGCCTCACCGGGCAGGATTCACAGCGCGGGACCTTCAATCAACGCCACGCGGTACTGGTCGATACCCAGACCGAGCGCGACTATCTCCCGCTCTGCCACCTTTCGCCAAATCAGGCTTTTTGCGAAATCTACAATTCCTCGCTCTCCGAGGCAGGCTGTCTTGGTTTCGAATATGGTTTCAGCCGAGACTACCCTGAAGCGCTCGTCCTCTGGGAAGCGCAGTTTGGTGACTTTGCCAACGGCGCTCAAGTAATCATCGATCAGTTCATCAGCGCAGGCGAGGACAAATGGAATCTGCCTGCCGGAATCGTGATGCTTCTTCCGCACGGTTATGAAGGCCAGGGCCCCGAGCATTCCAGCGCGCGCCTCGAACGTTTTCTGCAGCTCGCCGCCGAAGACAACATGCAGATTTGCCAGCCTTCCACGGCCGCGCAGTATTTTCACCTGCTGCGCCGCCAAGCGCGCCGCCCGTGGCGCAAGCCGCTGATTGTCTTCACGCCAAAAAGCATGCTGCGCCATCCTGACGCGAGTTCCAGCATCGAAGAATTCACACATTCGCGTTTCCTGCCTCTGGTTCCTGACCGCGAAATTCATGATGCCTCGCGCATCCTCATCGCCAGCGGTAAAGTCGGCCATGAACTGCGTGTGGAACGCCGCCGCCGCAAAGATACGAGCACGGCCATCTTCTTCCTCGACCAACTGTATCCGATGCCCCGCGGGGAGATTTCCGCCGCCATCGCCGAGCATCCCCATGCCCGCGAGATCGTCTGGGTTCAGGAAGAGCCCGGTAATATGGGGGCAGCGGGTTTTGTGCTTCCCCGGCTAGAGCGAATTGCCAGAGCCGCCGGCATCGTTCTTCGCTCGGTTAAGCGCTCTCCCAGCGCCAGCCCGGCTACCGGCTCCGCTAAGGCTCATGAGCTGGAGCAAAAGACGCTTCTATCTTTGGCCTTCACAACCTCAAGCGCCAGTTAGGCTTCCGGCTTTAACACTCCATTCACACGAATGTAAACGTAGCGTTATTCAGTAAAGCCCGGCATCTGTCAGAATAGGTTGTGCAGCAAAAAGCCTCGAGTGAGCCGAATTCTTCCAATTCCTATCGCCGTTCGCCGGCCTACGGTACACTTTCTTCAGGCGGGCACGCCGGACGCTCTATTGGCATGAAACGCGTATTCATCATCGAAGACGATCGCGATATCGTCGAGTTGGTTCGTTATAACCTCGCGAACGAAGGCTTTCAGGTTACAGCGGCCTACGACGGTGTCACCGGGCTCGCAACGCTTAAGAAAACCCCGCCGGATCTCTTGCTTCTCGACCTCATGCTTCCCAGACTTTCCGGGCTCGAGATTTGCCGCGAGATTCGCCGCGACGAAGCGCTCAACCGCCTGCCTATCCTGATGCTCACCGCGCGTGGCGAGGAGGCCGACCGAGTCGTGGGATTAGAAATGGGCGCCGACGATTACGTGACCAAGCCCTTCAGCCCGCGCGAACTGATTGCCCGCGTGAAAGCGCTGCTCCGTCGCGCTGAACCAGCCGCAGACGTGCCGCATCCCGTCGAGATCGGCAAACTCACCATCGACCCCGCCTCATATCGCGTGTCCCATTCCGGCAAGCCCGTTGTGCTCAGCACCCTCGAGTTTCGCCTGCTCTATTACCTGGCCTCACGCCCTAACCGCGTGTTCACTCGCGATCAGTTGCTCGATGCCGTCTGGGGCACGGACCGCTTTGTCACGCCTCGCAGCGTGGACGTCTACGTGCGCAGGCTCCGCGAGAAAATTGAATCCGATCCTGAAAATCCCACGCACTTGAAAACTGTGCGCGGCGCCGGGTATCTTTTCGAGACACGTGCGGCTTAATCTTTTCTGGAAACTCGGCTTTGCTTTTTTCGCGCTGCTGATCGCAGTCCTGCTTCCGGTCGATTACTACGCCGAGCGCACTTTGCGCCGCGACTACGAGCGCGCCGGTTTTGACCAACTCTCTGCGATCGCGCGCATCGCGCTGGCAAGCCCGCCACCCCTTTCCTCTCTTTCCACAACTTCGCGAACGCCTTCTCCGGCACTCCGCGAATGGCTCAACCGAATGGCGGCTAGTGATGTGCGGGTCACGGTGATTACCGCCCAGGGCTTGGTCCTGGCCGATTCTCAGTCCGATCCGCAAACCATGGAAAATCATGCCGGGCGCCCGGAGATTCGCGACGCTTTAGCGAAGGGCGACGGCCTTTCCGTTCGCCACAGTGTCACGATCAATCGCGATCTGATGTATTACGCCACCCGATTGTCCATGCCCGCCGGCCCTCCGGTCATTTTGCGGTTCGCTCTGCCACTGCGCACAGTAGACGATGAAGTGTGGGCATTCCGCCGTCGCCTCTGGCTTTCTTCGCTTGTCATGCTTTTCGTCACGGGACTGGCCTCGCTTCTCATTTCACAATCTTTCTCACGCCGCGTGGAACGGCTTCGTTCCTTTTCCCGTCGCGTGGCGGAAGGAGATTTTCGGCCTATGGATGCGGATCGTTCCGGGGATGCCCTCGAAGCGCTCGCCGTTTCCTTGAACGATTCGGCGGCCCGTCTCGACCGTGCGATTCGCACGCTCACCGAGGAGCGCAACCTCTCCGCCGCAATCCTCGGCAGCATGGTGGAAGGCGTCGCCGTGGTGAGTTCTGAAGACCGCCTGCTTTTTGCCAACGAGGGTTTCGCCGAAATCCTGGAGCTCGATGCGCCGCCGCAGCCCGGCAGTTCCCTTGTCGAAGTCGTGCGTCAAACGGAACTTCTCGAAGCGGTTCGTGCAGTTCTAAAGGGCGCACCGCGCGTAGAGGCTGAAATCACCACCGGAACGCTTCGCCAGCGTTTCTTTAGAGCGACCGTTGCTTCCGTTAAAGCCACGGAAAATGCCGGCGCTGTTGTTGTTCTGCATGACATCACCGACCTGCGCAAGCTCGAACGTGTTCGGCGCGATTTTGTCGCCAACGTATCGCACGAATTCAAGACGCCGCTCACCGCCATTCAGGGCTTCGCGGAAACGCTGCTCGCCGGTGCGATGGACGATCCTCAGAATCGCAGTCGCTTCCTACAGATCATTCTCGAACACTCACGGCGCCTCGCCCGGCTCACGGACGACCTTCTTGAGCTCTCCAAGATGGACGCCGACCGCCTAGACCTGGAATTGGACCGCCTCAGCGTTTCGCAATTTGTGCAAAGCTGCATCGAGACCACGCAACGGTCCGCTGCAGAGAAAAATCTCCGCGTTTCCGCGAACTTGCAGGAACCCCTTCCGGACATCGCTGCCGACCGACGGCGTCTTGCCGAGGTCTTGCAGAACCTGCTGGACAACGCCATTCAATACACGCCTCCGGGAGGCAATATTGTGGTTTCCGCTTCCTCCGACGGGAACGAGGTTACGTTCACCGTCTCCGACACAGGAATCGGCATCCCCCAGGCAGACCAACCCCGCATTTTTGAGCGCTTCTATCGCGTTGACGTCGCTCGCTCCCGCGAAGTCGGCGGCACTGGTCTCGGTCTCTCCATCGCCAAGCATCTTGTGGAAGCTCACGGTGGCTGCATCTGGGTCGAAAGCGAAGTGGGGCAGGGTTCGCAGTTCCATTTCACCGTCCCCATTTTTCAAGCCGAACACACTGCTTCCCGGCACGCCCGCTAACCGAACGCGAGAAAAAATGCAGCATGAGGGGCATGCCCCGCTTTATCCGCTTTTCACAATCGCTTTAACGAGCAGTAACCATTTCCTACTCAGAATCTTGCTTAGAGCGGGAGTGTAGAAACGGCAGCTTTCCTCCCAAAGGAGCCCGATGGCCACCACCACGCGACTCACCGAATCCCTCATCCTCGACACGCTCATGAACTATCTCGTTTCCATGGCGCGCACGGTCGAGAGTGCCATGAACCGCGCGCTCGACGCCATCGTCAGCCTCGACAATCCCCGAACTGCCGCTCTCCCCGGTGAAGTCTTCCTTCTCGAGCCGCGGATCAACGAAATGGAAATCGTCATCGATGAACACGCCATCCGGCTGCTTCGCCAAGGCCCGCTTCCCGAAGAGGAACTGCGTTCGATCGTGGCTGTGCTAAAGCTGAATAACGATCTGGAACGCATCGGCGACCTTGCTGTGAACCTAGCCGAGAGAGTTGTTTCGCTTCGGGATATGCCCGGCGCGCAAATCCCTGAAGAACTTACTCCCATGGCTACCGCCGTGCGCGCCATGGCCACTCAAAGCCTCGGCGCGCTCATTTCGCGCAACGTCGATATGGCTACCACAGTTTTGGAAAGTGACGACGTCGTGGATAAGTACCGCGATCGGATCTTTGAATGCTTACTTCAGCGCATGACCGGCGAACCGAATTCCGTCAGCCCGAATCTGCTGTTTGTTCTGGCGACTCGGCATCTGGAACGCATCGCCGACCATGCCACCAATATTGCGGAAGACATCATTTTGTGGGTTCGCGGCCTCGATGTCCGGCACGACGGCGGCGTTGGTGGCCTCCGAGAGTCGAACGTCACGAACAATTTACGCACCTTTCATTCCGATGTGACTCCCGGCGGCCATACTGAGCACGTGATCTTCACCTGATGTCCCACCACGGGGATCGGTGCACCCCTGGCTCCGGTCCCCTTCCCCCCTGGATTTTGCGGAAACTATGCCTTGGCAACCTCTTGACCCAACGAAGCAGTCCTATTATTGTTCTAAGAGAGTTCAGATGAACAGTTCTTCACATTGCCCGAGTACACTTGTCTCTTTGGGACGATACGGGTGGGTGTGTCTTGTCCTCGCTACCCTTCTGCTCTTCAATCCGTTCTTCGCCACGCCGCGCTCCGGGCACAGCGTGGAAGTTTGCCGTCCAGCGAGTCATCGCGCGACTGTGGGCGCCTCCGAACTGCAGCATTTCTCTCCGACGGATGGATGGGACCATCTCCCAGCGGTGAATTGCGCCGAGGCAGCAATCGTTTTGCCCATGCCCACCCTTACAGCCCGGTTTTTCCTGGTTCTTCCTTCCGTCCCGCTCTTCACGCAGCAGTTTTTCGGTCCCGGCCTGTGGTTCAGGCCGCCGCCTGTTCGCTAATTATTTCTTTGCGCTGACCTGATTGGATTCTTTTCTTGGTTCTGGAATAAGACCGTTCGAACTCGGTCGTTTAGGCCCTTGCGAAATTCTGCGGGTGTCAAGAACCGGCAAGCGCTTGCTTTCGGGGTCCGGATGCCTGCCATGGATGATATGGACATGACGGAAAAAAAGAATTGGCTAGTTATCATTATCGTTGCTGTGGGCGTGCTGCTCGCGTGGCGATGGTACGGACGTACGCCTACGAAAGCCGATAATCATGACCCCGACGTCTCCGCCGCGGATCCCCCTGCGGCCGTGGCGCGCGTCGAGCGGCGGACCATCGCCAATACCCTGAAAATTTCGGGAGAATTCAAACCGTTTCAGGATGTCGATGTGCACGCCAAAGTCGCCGGTTACATCAAGACGATTTACGTCGACGTCGGCTCTCACGTGAAGGAGGGCCAGACGCTGGCCGTCCTCGAAGTCCCCGAACTCGCAGCGCAGCTTGCGGGCGCCGATGCCGCCGTTCGTCGCGCGAATGAGGAGATTGGACGCGCTTTGGGCGACCTCGAGCGCGCAAAATCTTCCCACGCAGCAGCGCATTTGGCCTATAAGCGCCTCAGCGACGCCGCCAAGACGCGCGAAGGTCTTGTGGCGCAGCAGGAGATCGACGACGCGCAAGCCAAAGACCTGGAATCGGAAGCCCAAGTCTCCAGCGCCAAGTCTGCCCTCTCCGCTGCGCAGCAGGAGCTGGATGTCGCGAAAGCGAATCAAAACCAGGTTAAGGCCATGTCCGACTATACCCGTATCACCGCACCGTTCACCGGCGTCGTCACTGTTCGTTACGCCGATACTGGCGCGCTGGTTGCCGCCGGTACATCCTCCAGCACTCAGGCCATGCCGGTGGTCCGGCTAGCCCAGGTCTCTGTCTTGCGGCTCGTTCTGCCGATCCCAGAGTCCGTCGCCGCGCAAATTCATCTTCAGGACCCCGTAAAAGTTCATGTCCAGGCTTTGAACCGAGACATTCAGGGCCGCGTCTCTCGTTTCGCGGATTCCCTTGATCTGCAAACCCGAACTATGGAAACCGAAATCGATTGTGAAAACCGCGATGGCAGCCTGATGCCTGGCATGTATACCGAGTCGGAGATCTCCCTGCACCAGAAAACCAACGCGCTCACGCTTCCGCTGGAAGCCGTCGTCCGCAACGGCAACGACGCCACCGTCCTGGCCGTCAATTCCCAGAACGTTCTCGACGAACGGCACGTCAAGCTGGGGCTTGAAGACAATTCCCGCGTCGAAGTGCTTTCCGGTCTTTCCGAAGGCGACCGCGTAGTGATCGGAAATCGCAGTGAGTTTCATGCCGGGCAGAAAGTCCAGCCCAAACTGATCAGCGCGCAGGACATGGCGGGAGGAGATTGATGTCCGGGTTCTCGATCCGATATCCCTATTTCATCGTAGTCATTTGTCTGGTCATCGCCATTGTCGGCACCGTTACGCTGGTTCGCATGCCCGTGGATCTCTTTCCACCCATCAATATTCCGGTGGTAGTCATTGCCACGTTCTATTCCGGCATGCCGCCCGAACAAATTGAAACCAACATCACCAATCCTTTCGAGCGCTGGTTTACCCTGGCCAGCGGCGTGGATCATATCGAATCCCGTTCGCTCCCTGGCGTGAGCCTCATCAAGATTTATTTTCAGCCCGGTACCAATGCGGACGCCGACCTCAGCACCGTTTCGAATCTCGCTATGGCCGACCTCCGGCGTCTCCCGCCGGGCACCCTGCCCCCCGTCGTTCTTAAATTTGACGCTTCCAGTCTTCCGGTCTGTCTGATCACTCTCAAGGGCCAAGGTCTCAACGAAACCCAACTCCACGATTTGGGTCAATACACGGTTCGCAACCAGATCGCAAACGTTCCTGGAGCTTCCGTGCCACAGCCCTTCGGAGGGCGTTATCGGCAGATCATGGTTTACGTGGACCCGCTCAAGTTGCAAGCGCACCAGTTGAGTCCCATGGACGTCGTTCGCGAGGTCAACGAGGCTAACCTGATTCTTCCCGCAGGAGATGTGAAAATTGGGCCCTTCGATTACAACCTCTATTCCAATAGCCAGGTCCCTACTGCCGCGGCCATCAACAGTATGCCCCTCAAGTCCGTCGGCCAGACTCAATCCTCCGTCCTAGTGGGGGATGTCGGAAAAGCTGTCGATGCCCAAGCCATCCAAACCAATATCGTCCGCGTTGATGGTCAGCCTTCCGTGTATCTGCCGATTTTGAAGCAGGGCGGTGACACCAATACGATCGCGGTTGTCGACGGCATAAAAGACGCGCTTAAGCACCTCGTCGACATTCCCAAGCAACTCATTCCCAAGGTCGTTTTCGATCAATCCCTCTTCGTGAAAACGGCTATTTCGAACGTGCTGCGTGAAGGAGGCATTGGCCTCGTCCTCACTGGCTTGATGGTTTTGCTTTTCCTGGGCAGCCTCCGCGCTACCGCTGCCGTCTTCCTTTCCATTCCTCTCTCCGCGTTAGCCGCGTTCCTCGCGATGGGGGGTGGTGGCGGCAGCGTCAACACTATGGTGCTCGGCGGACTCGCGCTGGCTTTTTCCCGCTTAATCGATAACTCCGTCATCGTTCTCGAAAATATTTTTCGCCATCTGGAATTGGGCGCAGAGCCCGCAGTCGCAGCGGAAAGGGGCGGCCAGGAAGTCGGTCTTGCAGTGCTGGCCGCGACGTTGACCACTTCGGTCGTGTTCTTCCCCGTCGTATTTCTTTACGGCGTCAGCCGCTTCCTTTTCGTCGCTCTTGCCCTCTCGGTTGTTCTTTCGCTTTTCGCCTCTTACTTCGTCGCCATGTCGGTTGTGCCGCTTTTCTGCGCCAAACTGATCAAACACCGGCAGGCCGATGAAGAGTTGGGCGATACCTTCACTTGGCGGTGGGACGGTATCGGCCAGATGTTTAATTTTTATTTCAAGAAAATGCTGGAAAAGTACGACGCCACTTTGGCTACCGCACTTACGAAGCCTGTGGCGACCACCGTCGCCTTGGCAGGAATTTCCCTGCTGTGCCTCGGACTCTATCCTTTTCTCGGTGTCTCCTTCTTTCCTCGCACCGACCCCGGCCAATTCGTCATCAATGTCAAAGCTCCATCAGGAACACGCGTCGAACTGACCGAAGACTATGTGAAAAAGGTGGAACAAATCATCCGCAATGTCGTTCCCCCGAACGAGTTGCAAATTATCGTCTCGAACATCGGTATTACCACCGACTTTTCCGCGATTTATACCCCCAACTCCGCGCCTCACACCGCCTTTGTTCAAGTCAGCCTGAAAGAAGGTCATAAAGTCGGCAGTTACGAATACATGCGCCGCGTCCGCGAGCAACTCAGCGAGAAACTCCCGCAGCTCAGCACCTATTTCCAATCCGGCGGCTTGGTCGACGCGGTAATCAATCTCGGCCTACCGGCGCCGATCGACATTCAAGTGAGCGGTAACAATTTAGACCACGTCTACGACACGGCCACCAAACTCGCCCAACCAGTGCGTCAACTCAATGACGTGAGCGACGTCCTCATTCCGCAGGACATTGACTATCCTGCTCTGGAGCTCGATGTCGATCGCGAAAAGGCCGGCCTCCTGGGCCTTTCACAAAAGGAAATCGTCGACAACGTCATCACCGCGCTCACTTCCAACGGGATGATCGCTCCGAATTATTGGATCGATCCCAAGAGCGGCAATCCTTACATGCTCACCGTGCAGTACCCCGAAGACGCCGTCAAGACCGTGACGGACCTCAAGCAGATTCCTTTGCGCGGAGTGAAAAGCTCTGAGCCGACCTTTCTCGACACCGTCGTCAAAGTCAAAACTATTCCTTCGCCCACGGAAGTTGACCACTATCAACTCTTCCGCGTCGTGGACGTTTATGTTTCTCCGAAAACAGAGGACCTCGGCACTGTCGCTAACCAGGTCGATGACATCATCAAGAAGACTCACCTTCCCGAAGGCGTGCGCGTGGATCTTCGCGGCTCGGTGCAGGGCATGCGTTCTTCTTTCCGCAGTTTCGGCATCGGCCTCATTTTGTCCGTTGTTCTCGTCTACTTGATCCTCGTCGCTCAGTTTGCTTCCTGGGAGGATCCTTTCATTATTCTTCTCGCCATTCCTCCTGGACTCGCTGGCGTGCTCTTGTTCCTGCTCGCCACAGGTACCACATTGAACGTCATGTCCTTGATGGGCGTCGTCATGATGGTGGGCATCGTCGTTTCGAACAGCATCTTGATCGTCGAATTCGCGCGTCACTTGCACCACGACGGCAAGCCCGTGAAAGAAGCCGTCTCGCTCGCTTCCCGAATGCGCCTTCGCCCCATCTTGATGACTTCGCTCGCTACCGTTCTCGGAATGATCCCTATGGCCATCGGCGCCGAGCCCGGCAGCGAACAGTACGCGCCTCTCGCGCGCGCTATCATCGGCGGCCTGTTGGTTTCCGTCGTCATCACCGTCTACCTCGTGCCTGCCGTCTATCTCATCGTGCACGGTAAAGGAGAGGAGCAAGCACAGGGGGTCCAGTCGTGATGCGTCCAACGGCTTGCATCTCGCTGCTGTTCATTTTTGTTTGCAGCTTAGCCCACGCACAGGCGCAGACCAACCCCAGTAATCCTCCGGCCGGCTCGCAAACCTCGACGTCTGGTACGCCCTTGACTTTGGCGCAAGCCGAAGCGATCGCGCTCAAGAACAATCCTCAGATCACTGTGGGAAGATTGCGGGCGCTCGTGGCGCAGCAATACGTCCGCGAGTCCCGCTCCGCTCTTTTGCCCAATGCCAATCTAAACCTCACCGGGGTAGATGCCAATCCTGGGAGCCGCCTCACTGCCGGCTTCTTGAATAATCCGATCCTCTTCCCGCGCGCTGCCGGCGGCGCAGCGGTCACGCAACTCGTCACCGATTTCGGCCGTACCACCAATCTGCTTTCCAGCTCGGAATTCAGCGCCAAAGCCGAAGATCAAAATGCCGCCGCCACGCGCGCGGATATCCTTTTGGCCGTCGATCAGGCTTTTTACAATTCGCTGGACACCCAGGCCCTGGTCCACGTTGCCGAAGAAACAGTACAAGCCAGGCAAACTCTCGTCGATAAAGTGCAGGCTTTGACCGCCGCGAAACTCAAGTCCGAACTCGATCTGAGCTTCTCGAAGGTCGAGTTGGCGCGGGCCAAACTTCTTTTGCTGGAAGCGCGCAACAACTTCCAGGCCGCTCTTGCCGGCCTTTCCGCAGTTCTTGGCTATTCCACCGAGCAGAATTTCCAGCTCGTCGAGGAAACCGGTACCCTAACTCCTCCTGCTCCCGACGTGCAGCCGCTCATTCAAAAAGCTCTGCAACAGCGGCCGGAAATCAAGGCGCTGCAATTTGAAGTGCAGTCCGCTCAAAAATTCGGCAGCGCCGAACACGATCTCTGGCGGCCAACGGTGAATGCCCTGGGCGTCGTTGGCGAAGCCCCCGTGCGCGACGATCACATTACCCCTAACTGGTATGGCGCCGTCGGCGTCAACGTCAACATCCCCGTCTTCAACGGCTTCCTCTACAACGCCCGCGCCAAAGCTGCTGATCTCCAAACCGAGGCCGATCGCCAGAGGCTCCGCGATCTTCAAGATACAATTTCTCGCGATGTCCGCGTCTCCTGGCAAGATACCAATCGCGCTTACGAACGCCTTTCTGTTACTCAGCAGCTTCGTGAGCAGGCCGACCTTGCTCTCGACCTCTCCCAAGCCCGCTACAATCTCGGCCTGGGCTCTATTGTGGAACTTACTCAAGCCGAGCTCCAAAAGACTGAAGCGGACATCGCCGACGCCGACGCCACGTACCAATACCGCCTGACGCAAATGGTGCTTGCCTTTACCATTGCCGCGCCGCGATAGACTCGGGACTTTTGGGAGCAAGAGGAAAGTCATCCCACAGGAGAATTTGCGCGGCGGCTGACTTCGTCTCGCAAATTCTCAGAAATATGCTCAACCGAACGTGCGCACGAGCGGCCGCAGATAACGAATCCATTTGGCATCCATTTCTTCCTGTTCTTCCTGCCGCTGCTTCTTGTTTTTGATACTTTAACAATCCGCAAGTTCTTGTCTGTCAATTGGTTGCTGGAATTTATTCTTCTTTGTTACACGATATTCACAATTAGTTGACGTATTTGTAAGACGGGCTCTTTAGTTTTGGCCCAGGTCGCAAACAGATTTTTCCCTAGTACGTCGACTTTAGCTCGAAAGAGAGAAGAAATGAAAAAAATAGCAGCACTCACAATATCGCTATTCCTCATCACGGGAATGGCGCTCGCTGATACACCGAAAGACTCGGATCCACAACCTGCCAAAGCTCCCGCTCCTGCTAAGCCCAAAGCAGCAAAGGAAATGGCGACATCCGATTCGGCGATCGCTGCCGAAATCGAGGAACTCCGCCAGGCCATTCAGTCTCAGCAGGAACAGCTTCAATTGTTGAAAGAAGAGCTCGCCAAGCGCGACCGCCAGATCGATGAAGCTCGCGAGGCGGCCGCCGCTGCCAATGCTCGCGCCGCCGAGGCCGGCACGAAAGCGACCGAAGCGGTTAACACGACAGCTGAAGTCAAGACGACGGCTGCGAGCCTCAGCTCCACCTTGAGTGACTTGAAGGCCAGCACCGACGCCCTCAAGACCGCGGTTTCCTCGGAACCTGCCCAGGCACGTACGGCCGGAGCCGAGACTTCTCCGCTTCAGTTGCACATCGGCGATGCTTCTATCACGCCTGTAGGATTCATGGATCTTACGGGCGTATGGCGCAGCCGAAATGGCGGGAGCGGAATCGGAACAAACTTTGCCGGAATCCCCTACGGCGGCGCCAATAACTTTCAAACGAATCTGAACGAATTCCGTTTCAGCATGCAGAACTCGCGCATCGGCTTTCGCGTGGATGCCGATGTAAAAGGTTCTCACGTCATTGGCTACATGGAATCGGACTTTTTGGGCAACAATCCCACAAACGTCGCCGTGAGCAGCAACAGCAACACCCTGCGCTCTCGCTTGTACTGGGTGGATGTCCGCAAAGGTGCTTGGGAAGTGCTCGGCGGGCAAACCTGGAGTCTGGCGACGCCTAATCGTTCAGGGGTTTCACCGCTGCCAGGGGATGTCTTCTTCTCCGACAACATGGACGTGAACTATCAGTTGGGCATGGTTTGGGGACGTATCCCGGAATTGCGAGTAGCTTACCATTTCCCGGACGATAAGGCCGCCTTTGCCGTCGCTTTGGCATCGCCGGACCAATATATTGGTGGTACGAATGGCTCAGCGGGCATAACCCTCCCGGCGTGCTGCGCCAATTATGCAGGCGGCCAGTTCGACAACGGCAGCACCACGCTGAGCCCCCCGAACCGCGCACCGGACGTGATTGCCAAGTTCGTAGTTGATCCTTCGAAGCGGTTCCACGGCGAGATTGGCGGAATTGCGCGATTCTTCCAAGCCTACAATCAGACCACCGCAACGCAATTCTCGAAGACCGGGGGCGCGGGCTTCGTGAATCTTGACTTTGGAATCGTCAGCGGTCTCCGTTTGCTCACTCACAATTACTGGAGCGATGGCGGCGGCAGGTACATCTTCGGCCAGGCGCCGGACTTAATCGCACGCGCCGACGGCAGTTTGTCTCTTGTCCACGCCAGTTCGACGGTGGACGGCTTTGAGTTCACGCACGTGAACACGACGCTCTTTGGCTACTACGGTTTGGTTTACATACAGCGCAACGTGGCGATCGACGCCAACGGCACGAGCCACATAGGCTGGGGCTACAGCGGAGCGCCTTCCGGTCAGAACCGCAGCATCCAGGAGGGTACCGCGGGGTTCATTCAGAACTTCTGGAAGAACTCAAAGTACGGTGCCCTGTCAATGATCGGCCAATACTCGTACCTGACTCGCGATCCATGGGCTGTCGCCACGGGACAGCCTAAGAACGCCCATGCAAGTATGGCATGGCTGGACCTGCGCTATACGCTCCCGGGTTCGGCCCCAACTCTCGGCAAGCCCTAATCGTTGGCAGCAAGCGGGGCGGACTTTGTCGCCCAGCCAAGTAAACAGCGTTCCGCCCCGAGTTGTCCTTTTGCGGACAACCGGGGCGTTTTTTTCAGCGCGTTCTCGCGGCGTTTGGCGCTTCTCGTTTATCTCTATTTTATCTGCTTACTTCGCCGCCTTAGTCTGTTCCCTCCAGATTTTGCATAGAACCATTTCTTGACAACCATCAAAGCGCGCGCGTATGTAGGGGATGCGTTTGGGCCTGTCAATTCTTAGAACAGGACTCGCTCCCCATCCGCAAGTCCTCAAGGGGGGTTCAAAATGAACGTAAAACTATTCCGGGGCGTGTTGTATCTAGTCGTGTTTTCGTTCGCAGTCTTTGCGTGGTGTCCACATGGGTTCGCGCAACAGCAGTCCGCGAATCAGTCTGCCGTGAGTCCTCTCGTGCGCGTTCTCCAGGCCAAAGGCATTTTGACCGAGGAGGAAGTCGCGCAAATCAACCAGGGTTCTTCTCCTGCGGATGCCAACCAGCGCCTTGCCAATTTGCTTCTCAGCAAAGGCATCATCTCGCAGTCCGATTACGACCAAGCGTTTGGCGCGCCTCGCGCGTTGAGCGCATCCGCGCCGGCTTCCACGAACGCCGTGGTTCTCCCGGCGGTTTACCGCCTGCCGGTGACCGCAGCGGTTAACGTGGCGCCAACGCCAGCAAGCCCGTCCGCTGCTGCTCCAGTCTCCGCAGCTCCGCCTGCGGGTGCTCCTGCTCCACCGGACGCGCCCGCCGTCATCCCCGCCATCACGCCGATTCGCGTCTTTCCCGTTGGCGGCTTAACCAAGGGCGAAATGAAGCCCGCCTTAACCATGGGGAACCTGCACATCACTCCCTACGGTTTCATCAAAGCGACCTTCGTCCACGATTCGTCTTCTCCGGGTGGCGACGATTTCCCGCTTCCCGGATTCGCCACGGATACCGGACCAGAAGGCTCTCCGGAATTTCACGTCCGGGCGCGCTCCTCTCGTTTTGGCGCCAACTTCGAGTGGCTCGATCCTTCCCCGAATCTCACCATCACGGGAAAGATTGAGGCCGACTTTGAGGGAGACTTCACCCGCGTCGACAATCGCAATCTCTCTTCTCTAAGATCCAGCATGCCGTCGATTCGCCTGGCGTATGTTCGCCTGGACTACAAGTTCGGTGAAAAAGACACTTTCTCGACCGTGCTTGGCCAGGACTGGACGCCCTTTGCCTCCTCCACCCTGCCGACATTTGTCGAGACCATGCTCTCAGGCGGAGGGTTCGGCACAACATGGGAGCGCGATCCACAGATTCGCTTCGGGTGGACACATGACTTCGGCAGCTTCAAGCTCATGCCGGAAATTGCCG
>JAWOLO010000115.1:0-10691 GCA_033853375.1 Terriglobia bacterium | reverse complement strand
GCTTGCACCAAAGTGCGGGCAAAGCCGGTCTTGCCTTCTTTTAGGCAACACCTAGTTCTTTGCCTTGATCAGGAGGTTTGTGGAAATTGTCTAGGCGCATTGCACGCAAACCGTCTGCCCAACGAGTCTGGACGCGCCGCGAGGCGCTCTCATTCCTGGGCGGTTCTCTTCTTCCCTTGGTTCTTCCGTCGCCTGAGCTCTCGGCGCCTCCTGCGGCGACCTCGCAAATCAAATTCGAACTCCACTCTTTGCCGTTTCGCGTGGAACCCGATGAGACGTTGAAAACTCCGCACGCTCCGGCAACCATGGCCGGAGGAGTTGCGGTCTTCGATTACAACAAAGACGGGCGACCGGACATTCTTTTCACCAACGGCGCCAACATAGCCACTTTGAAGAAAGATGCGCCCAAGTTTTCCAATCGTCTTTTCCGCAACGAGGGCAAAGGTGTATTTAAGGATGTCACCAAGGAAGCGGGTTTAGCTGGCACAGGATATGACATAGGAACGGCGGTAGGCGATTATGACAACGACGGCTACCCCGACCTCTTTGTGGCTGGAGTGCATGGCCGCAAGCTCTATCACAACAATGGCGATGGGACGTTTACCGATGTTACAGAAAAAGCAGGACTCGGCGGCTGGAATGACCCGGAGTTTGGACCTCTCTGGTCCGTTGGCGCTGCCTGGGTGGACGTGAACAATGACGGTCTTCTGGACCTTTTCGTTGTGAACTACGTGCAGTGGGACTATGCGACGGAGCACTTGTGCGGATTTGTGGGTCGATTTGATTACTGCAGCCCAAACTTCTACAAAGGTTTGCCCAACCAGTTGTACCTAAATAAGGGTAATGGAAAGTTCGAGGACGTATCCGAGGCTTGGGGCCTTCGCAAGCACGTAGGCAAAGGCATGGGAGTGGGCATGGCGGATTATGATCTGGACGGCAAGCCAGACCTCTTTGTGGCTAACGACGCTTACTACAACCATCTCTTTCACAATACAGGGCACAGCTTCGAGGAAGTCGCCCTCGAGGAAGGAGTGGCCCTTGTTGAAGATGGCCAGTTCATTTCCGGAATGGGCGTGGACTTCCGGGACATCAACAACGACGGATATCCGGACATCGTCACGGTGGCCCTCAACTATCAAACATTCCCAATGTGGCGGAACAACCAAGGGAAAAATTTCGAAGAAATCACCGGCCCAAGCGGGATGAGAGAAGCAAGCATGCGCTTGGGCGGGTATGGGCCTGGGCTGTATGACTTCGACAACGACGGTTGGAAGGACTTGTTCGTCAGCTGCGGGCATGCTGAGGTTTTGCAAAAGCCGGGAACAGAGATCGAGCAGCACAACGTGGTGTTTCGCAATCCAGGTCCGAGCGGACGCTGGCGAGCGTTGGTGGCGGAGGCAGGGTTGGCGGCGGCTGCGCCCGCACGGCACCGCGGCTGCGCATTTGGCGACCTCGACGGCGACGGAAGAACGGACGTCGTGGTAACCGCGCTGCTCGAGCCGGCGGAGATTTGGATGAACCGCACTGAGGGCGCGGGACATTGGTTGGATATTTCACTGCAAGGAACGAAGAGCAATCGTGATGGGATTGGCGCACGGATCAAGGTCGTCACCCCTTCCGGCACGCAATACAATCACATGACTACCAGCGTGGGCTATGCATCCTCAAGTCATGGCCCCGTGCACTTTGGTTTGGGGAAGGAAATCATTGCCGAGCTTGTCGAGATTCGCTGGCCCTCGGGCATCGTGCAAACATTAAACAACGTGAAGGGGGATCGCGTGCTCACTGTGGAGGAACCTGCGGGCTGATGATGTGAGTTTGGCCACGGCGTGTTTGCTCTTTGGCACGGAGAGCGTCCACAATGCCTTTTTCCCGCTCGCCATCCGTTGGCCGGTTCACCTGATAATAGAGCGCCGCTAGTTCCACGTGGGGCTGTAGCCAGTCCGGGTTTTGCTGCTCCACGCTTTCAAAATCTTTTACTGCCCCCGCAATGTTCCCCTGCGCATGCTCAAGGCGCGCTAGCTCATACCGGCCGACCAACGAATTGGGGTCCACATCGAGCACGCGATCAAGTTCCTGCCGGGCCGCGTCCAGCTTTCTCTGCGTTATAAAATCATTGGCCAGCCTTAGACGCGCCTGTGGATCCTGCGGGTCAATCTGCAATGCTTTTTCGTATTCTTCCGCCGCAGCCGTTTCATTTCCGGAGTAGTCGTCGGCCATCCCGAGGACAACGTACGCCTTGGCCGCGTTGGGGTTGAGACGGAGCACGGCTTCTGCGTCGCGCCTGGCCTGATCGAAGAACGTGAGACCTATGCTCAGATTCGCGGCGAGTTGGTACGCTTCGGCGTTGTCTCCTTTATCAGCGACTTTCTGCACTCGCTGCAAACCCTCGAGAGATCGTCCGGTTTGAATCAGCGCATTCCCCAAGGCCCACTCCAGATCGAGATTATCGGCATTACCTTTTTCCAATGGTTCAAGGAGCGCTGTCGCTTGGCTAGCAAGGCCCAGGGGCAGTAGGCAGTTGGCGAGAAGCGTTGCACTGCGAATATCCCCAGGGTTCTCTTTGTGGAGGGAGGCGAACTGCGCGGCTGCGCCCGCAAAATCTCCCTTCTTGTAATAAGCAAGGCCAAGATTAAGACGAAGCTCAGGGCTTCCAGGCGCTTCGGCCAGAGCAATCTGATATTGCGTGATCGCCTCATCGAAGCGACCCAAAGCAGCAAGTGCCACTCCAAGGTTGGCGTGCGCAGCCACCACCTCAGGGCGGAGCCGGATCACTTCCTGATACTTGTTCACGGCAAGCGCAAGGTCTCCCCGCTGTTGGGCCTGCGCGGCTTCCTGAAAGATCTGTTGAGGATCGGGCTCCTGGGAAGACACACTAAGCGCGCACAGAAAGGCTGTAAGCAGTACGGCGGCCCGCATGTTTTGAGTATAACCCGAATGGATTCATCATTATCCCCAAGAATCTCTCGGGTAGTCAGGCTCGAGTTCGCCCCCTGCGCCATGCGAGAATCTCATCTTCCCGGACTGTGAGGCTTCTAGCTTTCACTGGGCCATTTCCATAATTCCGCGGTGTAGAATATTCGCCTGCCGCTATTCAGGGCAGAACCAACGGGTAGCAACTTTAATGAGAGGTCCCATGCATTTGCGGAGATCGATTGCCTTCCTTTCCGTTGCTGGATTCTGCAGCCTTATGCTCGCGGCGAAAAACCAGACCACACCACCTCAAAAAGAAATTACCTTCACCCAGGACGTCGCGCCCATCTTGTACAAGAATTGTGTGGTGTGCCACCGCCCCAACGACGTCGCGCCCATGTCCCTCATGACTTACGAAGAGGTTGTGCCCTTCGCGCGAATGATTCGGCAGAGCGTGGAGCAGCGGAAGATGCCCCCATGGCATGAGGACCCTAGCGTCGGGGAGTTCACGAACGACCCCCGCTTGAGCGACACCGATATCGCAACGATCGACGATTGGGTCAAAGGCGGAATGAAAAAAGGTGACCCGAAAGACATGCCTCCTGCACCCGTTTTCGAGCCGGGCTGGCACATCAAGCCGGATGTGATCTTCACTATTCCCGAATTTGTTGTGCCCAAAACAGCCCAGGACGATTACGAATATATTTACGTCCCCACGAACTTCACCGAAGACAAATGGATTCAGGCAGGCGAAGTCCTTCCCGGTGATCGCCGCGTCGTGCATCACGCCACCGTTTCCGTGGTCGATCAATCCGAATATGCCAAGCATCTGGCGGAACACGCCAAAGAAAATGAGGGGGTGGACGAATATCACTACCGCACGGGGAAGGTCCTGCATCTTCGTCCCGATGCTCCGGTCATTGACGACGGCTGCTCCGCTCCGGATGGTGGAGGAATTCCCGGCCATCCTTCTGGTTACTTGAATATCGTGCCAGCGATTTATCTGCCGGGTCACATGCCGGAAGTACGTCCTCCAGGATACGCGCTGCGGATTCCGGCAGGTTCGTACCTGCAGTTTCAGATTCACTACAGCAACCACCACGGCATCGATGTGAAAGACCACACGAGCATCGGGTTGGTATTTGCCAAAGAACCGGTGAAGCACGAAGTCGCGCAGTATGAAATCTGGAACAATATGTTCCGGATTCCTCCCAACGACGCCGATCACCGCGTTACGTCCTGCTTTACTCTCCCGAAAGATGTCCTTGCCGTGGCCTACACCGCCCACATGCACTTTCGCGGGAAGAGCATGACCACGAAAGCCGTTTATCCCGATGGCCATGAAGAAGTCTTGCTGGACGTGCCGCACTATGATTTCCGCTGGCAGGAAACTTATTTTTTGAAGAAGCCGTTCTTGCTGCCGAAGGGCACGAAGCTAATGACCTTCGCGTATTTCGACAACTCCAAGAACAATCCGTTGAATCCGGACCCCTCCAAAGCTGTCCGGTGGGGTGAGCCGAGCGATGAGGAGATGATGGGCTTCTGGTTGCAATTTGCCGATCCACGGCTCGTCACGGAAAAGGCCGTAGCAGCACAGAAGTGAGCTGAGCCGCCTTTTGGAGATCAGAGGCCTGGAGTGCGAAGTGCTTTTTGTGGAACAAGTCCCTTCTGTTCAACAAGTTATGGACCAAAGTAAATTAACTTTGCGGCCGCAAAGTAGCTTACAGCTAGTCAGAGCTCTTCAGGAATGGCAGGACGCCGCTCCCCGCTTCTGCAAGTACTTCTGGTGATACTCTTCAGCACGATAAAACTTTCCTGCGGGCGTAATTTCCGTCGCGATCGGGCGCCGGAATTTGCCGCTGGCCTCTAGCGCTGCTCGAGACTTCTTGGCAATCGCTTCCTGCTCCGGCGAGTGAAAGAAAATCGCTGTACGATACTGCGTCCCGAAGTCCGGTCCCTGCCGGTTCACTTGTGTGGGATCGTGGATTTGCCAAAACACGTTCAGGAGTTGTTCGTAGCTCACCTTTGCCGGATCAAACGTTACTTGCACCACCTCAGCGTGCCCGGTTTCGTCGGTACACACGTCCTGATAGGTCGGATTTTCCGTATGCCCGCCGCTGTAGCCTACGGCGGTGTCGATCACTCCCGGCACGCGCTGAAACGCCGTCTCCACTCCCCAGAAGCACCCTGCGCCAAATGTCGCAATCTCAGGCATCGAACTCTCCTTCTTCACTTGTCACGCTTTATCCGCAATTTTTAGATGCGCGAGAGGTTCCCTGTGGTTCGGCGACGCGACCTACGAAGCCTTACGTCTCGCCGGTCCAGCCAGTCCCTTCAGCTTCTCTTGTGCCAGTGCCTTGTACGGGCTATTTACTGAAGCGGCCTGCGTGAACGCCTCTTTTGCTTCCGCGTTCCTCTTCAGATTCAGCAGTGCAAATCCCAAGCGGTATTGGTTTCGCGCGTAACTACCGTCATCGGCCTTCACCAGCGGCGCTGCCGCTTTCAGGTTCTCGACCGCCTGCGCGTTTTCTTTTTTCTCGATGTTGATCTGCCCGAGCGAACTCAGTGCCAAACCTTTCTGCAATCCTTTTTGTTGCGTCCACTGTTCGTCCGTCACGCCTTCCGGTTTCGGCGCCGCCTCCAGCGTGGAGATTGCCTTCTTCGCATAGCCTTCGGCCTTATCCAGTTGCTCGCCTTTCTCGCCGTAATAATCAGAAAGCAAGAGCAGCATGCCCACGTCATTTGGGTCCTTTGCCAACAATCCGTTTGCCACTTCCAGCATTTTCGCCGTGTTCTGTGCCTGTTGATACGCTGTCGCCGCGACGCCGAGCGCCTGATTCGCGAACGCCGAATCCGGAAAAGCTTGCGCGAACCTCACGAGATATCCAGCTTTCTTTGCCGGATCCTTCACTTGGTACACGCCGCTGAACACGAGTTGCTGCACATACGTGTAGCTATCCTTATTGGCTTCGAGCGTGCGCGTTTGCTGCTCCTTCCACATTTCAGTCGACGTACCTTCCGGCGCAGGCGCCGCCTTGTAGCGTTGCATAATCCCGCCGGCCTTTTCTCCGTACGAAATAAGCCGGTCCAGGTCGCTTTTTTCCGCGGAAGCCCTCACCATGCTGATGGCATTTTGGAAGCTGTCCGGATCGAGTGCAAAAACCTTGTCGCCGTATTCGAATGCTTTTTCGTAATTCTTCTGGCTTAGGTAATAGTCCACAAAAAGCCCGTTGGCCAGAAGCGGATAGCTGTCTTCTTTTCCGATTCCATCTGCGAACTTTTGAATCAACGCCAGCTTTTGCGCTGGGTCAGTCGTCGCGTTGATCTCGTTCAAGGCATGATCCACGTCCGATCCCGCTTGAATCGGCACATACTTGCCAATCTGCTGCGCGGCGGCGACATTCCAGCTACCCAGTAGAATGACTGCGCTGGCAAGCCATTTGATATTTCTCATAATGCCTCCCGCGACCCCTCGAGGCAGGGGTCTGCTCTCAGCAATGATGGAATTGCCTGCATCTTAGTGCCGCGCTGCGCCTTGCGCAAATAAAATTCTTCGTCCGTCCTTGGCGTTGACGCTCCCCGCCATTTTGCGAGAGGATGGCTGGTTTGCACGAGGTGTTTCGAATGGATTTGGGACTCCGTGGCCGCGTCGCCATCGTTGCAGCCGCCAGCAAAGGCTTGGGCCGCGCCGTTGCGGAGGAACTTGCCCGTGAAGGCGCTCACGTTGCCATATGTGCTCGTACTTCGACTACTCTCGCTGAGACCGCTGCGCTCATCCACAAATCCGCCGGCCGCGAAGTTTTCCACCAAGCGCTTGACGTTACCGATTCGGCCGCAGTGTCTTCCTTTATCGCCGCCGTTGAAGCTCGCCTCGGCCGAATCGACATCTGCGTTACCAATTCCGGCGGTCCTCCGTCGAATTCATTTAAGAACACCGAACCGGGAGATTGGCGCTCCGCTGTGGACCAGCTTTTAATGAGCACGGTCTTTTTTGCCAGGGAAACTTTGCCACGCATGCAGAAAAACAAGTGGGGGCGCCTGATCACCATCACTTCTTCGGCGGTGAAGCAACCTGTCGAAGGCCTTTTGCTTTCCAATTCTGTGCGCGCCGCCGTCACTGGCCTGGCTCGCACTCTCGCCAATGAATACGCAGCCGATGGCATCACTGTGAACAACGTTTGTCCCGGCTACACGCGCACGGCTCGCCTCGATGGTCTCGCTTCCACTATCGCTGCGCGTACGGGTACCAAGCCAGAAGAAGTCTTCGCGGGCTGGGAGCGCGAGATCCCCGCGCGACGCCTTGGTACGCCACAGGAATTCGCTGCTGTCGTGGCTTTTCTTGCTTCGGAGCGCGCCAGCTATGTCACTGGCGCCTCTATCGCAGTGGACGGTGGCCTCGTCAGGAGCCTGCTCTAACTCGATGACGACCACGCCCCGCCCGTTTTGCCGCCATCAAGCACTTGAGTATGCTGGACGCAGGATTGACAGGAGCCAAAAAGAATGAACATCCGATCTCATCGCACTACAAATCGTCTGCGAGCAGCGGCTGCCTTACTGGCGGCTTTGCTGGCGGTTTTTGTCGCGACCTTGCAACTTCGCGCTGACGAACCGTATGCCCGTTCTCGCGATTACGACCTACAGCATTCCCGCATCGCGCTGCGCTTCGATATTGAGCACAAGAAAGTCCTTGGCGACGTGACTCACACGCTTTCCATCCTCTGCGACGGCACGGCGAAAATTGCGTTCGACTCCGTCGGCCTCACTATCGAGAACGTTACCGTTAATAAATCCCCGGCCAAATTCGAGACTACTGCCGACAAACTTATCGTTCCTCTTCCGGCTCTCGCCAAGGCCGGCGAAAAATTCGACGTCGACATCCGCTACGAAGGAAAACCGACCAAGGGCATGTACTTCATCCTTCCCGACAAGGACTATCCCGATCGTCCCATTCAAATTTGGACGCAGGGCGAGTCGGAAGACACGCGCTACTATTTGCCCACCTACGACTATCCCAACGATCGCCTGACTACGGAAACCATCCTCACGGTTCCCGCTTCCTGGCTCACGGTTTCGAATGGCAAGCTCATCAGCGTTTCCGACGCCGGCAAAGGCCTCAAGACCTGGGACTGGCGCGAATCCTTCCCCAGCTCCACCTACCTCATTACTGTCGTTGCCGGACAATTTGACGAAGTCAAAGACTCGTCGCGCGGCATGCCCGTCACCTATTACGCGCCGAAGGGCCGCGGCGATCGCCTATCCGTCAACTACAGCCGCACTCCGGCGATGATCGATCTCTTCAGCAAGAAGCTCGGCGTTGACTATCCCTGGGAAAAATACGCTCAAGTCATGGTGGACGATTTCGTCGCCGGTGGCATGGAAAATTCCAGCGCCACCACAAATACCAGCAGCTCCCTCAACCATCCCAAAATCGCCGCAGAAAACTACACCGACGAGGACGGTCTCATCTCGCACGAACTCGGCCACCAATGGTTTGGCGATCTCGTTACCTGCAAGGATTGGGGCGACGTCTGGCTCAACGAGGGCTTCGCCACGTTCATGGAAAGCGTCTGGATGGAAGCGCATTACGGCAAGGATCAAGCTGACTACGAACGCTGGGAAGGCGCGCGCCAATGGTTTGGAGAAAGCAATCTCTTCCACAAGCCTATTGTTCGCCACGACTTCGACGATTCCAGCGAATTTGACGGCAACGCGTACACAAAAGGCGGCTGGGTGCTGCACATGCTTCGTCATCAGATTGGCGATGATGCTTTCTATCGCGCTCTCAAACACTATCTTGAAATGAATCGCGGCAAAAACGTGGTTACTGCCGACCTCTCGAAGGCCGTCGAAGAATCCTCACACGATAACGTTGATCAATTTTTCAGCCAATGGCTTTACGGGGCCGGCGCGCCGCAATTCGACTTGAGCTATTCCTACGACAACGAGAAGCATCAGGTCGCCTTGACCGTCAAACAAACGCAAAAGGTCGAAGGCCGCGTCGGCATCTTCCATGTTCCCGTCGATGTTGAAATCACTACGGCTTCCGGTCCGAAGCTTTATCCCATCACCGTTTCGAAAGCCGAGCAAACCTTCACATTTCCCTCGGATTCCGCTCCGCTCATGGTTCTTTTTGACAAAGGCGACAACATCCTGAAGTCTGCCGAATTTCACAAAGAAAAGAAAGAATGGCTCTATCAGTTGCAAAATGCCGGCGAATTCGCCGATCGCGCCGACGCGGTTGTCGCGCTCGAAAAAGTCAAAAACGACGACGAAGTGGTCAGCGCTCTTGGCAATGCCTTGCGCAACGACAAATTCTGGGGCCTTCGCGCCATCGCCGCGGACGCTTTGGGCCACATCGGCACGCCTGCCGCATCGAAACGGCTCCTTGACGCTCTGAATTCCGCAAGCGAGCCGTGGGTTCGCAATCGCATCGTCGCCGCTCTTGGTAATTTCAAGGACGACTCCGCCATCGGGGTGAAGCTTACCGAGATCGCCAAGGACGATAGTTCCTATCGCACCCGCGCTGCCGCATTGCAAGCCATTGGCCGCTTGAAATCGCCTGGCGCTCTCACAACTCTGGAAGCCGCAGTTTCGGGCGAATCTCCAGACGGCTATCTTCGCAATGCCGCGCTTCGCGCCCTCGGCCCTCTCGGCGACGACAAAGCTGCGCCGCTTCTCGAACAGTGGTCCGTACCGGGCAAGCCCATTGAATCACGCACTGCTGCAATTCGAAGTTTAGCCAGCCTTGAGAAAAACAATCTGGACATCACCAAGCAGATCGCTGGCTATTTGAGCGAGCCCCATTTCCCGGTTCGCATCGCCGCCATTTTTGCTCTCGGCGCGCGCGGTGACGCTACGGCTGTGCCCGCTCTCGAAGCATTGCTCAAGAGCGACGACCTCAGCATCGAAATGGTTCCCATGATCAAAGGCCAAATCGCCCGCCTAAAAAAGCCTGTGACCACTAAACCCGCTTCCGGTAATGGTAACGGTGAAGAATCCGCTGGCGGTTCAGGCTCTGCGTCAGAAAAGACTGGTGACTCGGAAGCGGTTTTGCAGCGCCTGGATAAACTGGAGCATCTTGTTCAAGAAATGAACGACCGTCTCAAATCCATCGAAACGCATTTGCCACCGAAATCAGATCATTAATTCATTCACGATGTGGGTAATGAAAAATTAGGGCCTCAGAACATCGAGGCACTTTTTTAGGAATTCTTCGTGCTTATCCTCCGTGTCCTCTGCGTCCGGTCTCTGCGTTCTCGGTGTTAATTCTTTTTCTCACGGATTCGCTAGCAATATCCGTAAATCTCGCAAATTATTTCCCGTCGGTCCGGTCAAAATAGCGTCTCCCAGTTGTGAAAAGAACGTGAACGCATCGCTTCGCCCAAAAAAATCCCTCGGATCAAGTCCCATCTCCTTCGCGCGCTTTGACGTTTCTCCGTCCGCTACGGCTCCCGCTCCGGAACTATTGCCGTCAATTCCGTCCGTTCCGGCGCTCAGCACCGCCGTTTCTCTTCCTGCGATTCTTTCCACGCAAGCCAGCACGAACGCTGAGTTTCTTCCTCCGGTTCCGTTGCCCATCACCGGCGAACTCACCTCTCCATCCGCGATCAGCGCCACGCGTTGCCCGCGATGCGTCGCACGCAGTTCCTCGAGCTGTCCTAGCAGTGATTCCGCCGCCTCCTCTACTGGCCAATCATCCGTTGAATTGTCACAGCACGTCACGAATCCCAGCGCTTCCGCCGCTCGATGCGCAGGATGAAGCAAATCGTCCATTCCCA
>JAWOLO010000114.1:0-19051 GCA_033853375.1 Terriglobia bacterium | reverse complement strand
GAGGCGGCTACCCAGAATATTTTCTGGGGCATGTCGTGCTTGTTCATAAGAACGATGGAACTGCGACGGGTGGTGTGCTTGAACTACCAGCTGGGTGGGACCAGGTAGGATTCGAATGGCCGCACGGGCCACGCTCAATGGAGGAGCCGGTCCACGTTTACGTCGGCACACGTTCTGCGGAAGAGACGCAGAAGCTCGGAATCAAAGTAGGAGATTGGATCACGATCCCCAAGGAATATCACCCCCTGCTAGGAACACGCGCAAACGCGCGCAGCTTCGATGATCGTGTGGGTTGCGCGGCTCTAGTGGAAGCGGTACGAGCGTTAGGTCCCGACTTGCCCGGACGCGACGTCACCTTTGTTTGGTCCACCGAAGAAGAAGTCGGCTTGAAAGGAGCCGCGGCCTACGCGGAACGCGCAGCCAAAGAAGGACGTACGCCCGATTTTGTTTTTGCTATCGACACATTCGTTAGTTCGGATTCGCCGCTCGAATCGAAGCGCTTCGGTGATGCTGAGATCGGCAAAGGCTTCGTCATTCGCGCCGTTGATAATTCGAACATCACACCTCGCGAATATGTGGACCGCGTCGTGAAGCTCGCGCGCGACAATGGCATTGCCGTGCAATACGGTGTTACAGGCGGCGGCAACGATGGCGCAGTCTTCACTCGCTATGGCTCGGTGAACATTCCGCTCGGCTGGCCGTTGCGCTACTCGCATTCCCCGGGCGAGGTCATTGACACGCGTGACCTCGACGCGCTCGCCAAAATTATCACCGCCCTCGCCAAAAACTGGTAAGGGCCCCGGTCGGTCACGCGGGGAAGTCTCGTTTCTTCTCCAGGAATTCCGTATAACGCGAAGCAATTACGTTCCACGAGAAATAGCGCTGTTGCGCGATCCAGCTTCGTTGCGCCAGGGAGGCGCGATAATGCTCGTCTTGTAAGACGTGGATCAACACCGTGCCGAGGTCGCTCTTTTCTGCGGCGACTAAAAGGCCACGCCAGCTTCCGTAATAAGAGAGGAAGTCTCCGGCCCTTCGAAAGCAATCACCGGCAAGCCACACGCAATTCCCGCAATGGCGCTGCTGCGCCGCGTCGAAATCGGCCCACGCACGAAAAGCAGCATGTCACAACTCGAGAGACTTCGCCCAACGTCTTCCTTCGAAAGCAACCCTAGCACTTGAATTTCAACGGGGGAGCTCTCCAAACGTCTGCGAAATTCGCTTTCGGTCTCTTTCGAATTGCGGCCAAGGACGGTCAATCGCAAATTCCTGACGCGTGAAGAGGCGAGCCGCACCGCCTCGACAATTTCGCTGATTTCACCCTCCGTGGACCTTCCTCCAGTGACGCTAAATACCGCAATACTCAACTTGCCGTCACTGGCGATTCTTTTTCGGGAAGCGGGTTCGCAAGAAACCGGAAGATTGGCGCCCACGGGAATGAAAACAGAGTGCGTGTACTGCGCTTTCATCCACCAGAGTTTCTCCATGGGAACGGTAAAGACCCCCACATGGCACATGCTCATCGCTTGGCGCATCGCCCGCAGTTGGGCCTGCCGCCGCAATTGGTCGATGATTCGCGTTCCGGCGAATGGCTCGACGTCGTGATAGACAACGGCTAAATGCACCCCGGCCTTTCTCAGAATTCGTAGCACGTGGGAGAACTGCAGAGGGAAACCCCGCGCGGACCAGGCCAACGCAGTGTACTGCACCAGAACCCAAGTATCTTTCCAAGCTCTTGCCCGTCGCCGTAGAGAGCGCAAGCCGCGGCGCCAACCGCGTTCCGCCCAGGGGACTCGTTCGATGGCCAAGCTGATTCCTTGCGCGCGAAGGGCTTCGCCAAGGTGCTTGCAATATTCTTCTACCGCGTCCGTCGGCGTGTCCGCCCGCCCCAGAAGCGCAATGACGCCTTGACGGATCATTCGCGAGTACTCATTTTTCGACGAGGAAGCTCCCGATGACCAGTGCGTCCATGCCGGAGCTGAAGAACGTGCGAATGGCGTCGGTCGGAGTGTGCACGATCGCTTCTCCGCGCAAATTAAAGGACGTATTCAAGATGACGGGCACGCCGGTGCGCTTCCCAAACTCATCGATGAGCCGCCAGTAGAGAGGATTAATTTCTTTGTCTACGGTTTGCGGTCGCGCGCTGCCGTCCACATGAGTCACTGCGGGAATCACGCCGCGCTTTTCGTGGCGCACCTGGGCCGTCAGAATCATAAACGGCGAGTCCGTAGCGCTCTCCAGATATTCGCCTGCAGCTTCTTTTTTGAGCGAGGGGGCGAAGGGCCGCCACCATTCTCGGAATTTCACCGCGTTGTTGACCTTGGCGTTCATCTCAGGATCGCGGGGATCGGCGAGAATCGAGCGGCTGCCCAAAGCACGTGGGCCAAACTCCATCCGCCCCTGAAACCAGCCCAGAATTTTTCCTTTCGAAAGAAGTTCGGCAGCGGTGCTGGCGGGATCACTAAGCTTGGTACAACGCAGTTTATAAGTACGCAGAGCCGCTTCAATCGCCCCGTCCTCAAAGGATGGCCCCCAGTAGCCCTGCCTCAGCGCCTTGTTCGGGAGTTTCCCATTGTTGTCCAGATAAGGAGCCAAAGCTGCGCCAAGCGCGACGCCATCATCCGAGGCTGCGGGTTGAACGAAGAATTTTTCTGCGAGGCCGCTGGCGGCGATCTTTCCGTTGGCTTTCGAATTCAGCGCCACGCCACCGGCCAGGCAAACGTTGCGGCAATGGGTCTTCTCGATCGCCAACCGCACGACGTTCATCATGGCGGTTTCGCAGGCGTCTTGTACCGCATAAGCAATGTTCTTGTGGCGATCCTTGATTTCACTTTCCGCCTTGCGGGGCGGCCCGAGCAAAGAAGCTATGCGCGCGTATGGCACCGTGCCGTTGGTGGCTAATTGCCGCGCATGAACGCGATAGGGCTGCAAATGCAGATCAATGAATGCAGAAAGATTGATGCCCGGCTGCCCGTATGGCGCGAGCCCCATCACTTTCCACTCGTCGCTGTTGGGTTGAAACCCGAGGAATTCTGTGAAGCCGGTGTAAAAAAAACCGATCGAGTCCGGGAAGGGAATCGTCAGCACATGCTCGAGCCTGCCGTTGCGCCCGTGCCAAAAGGAGGTAGCTTCCCACGCGCCGCGTCCGTCCATCACGGCCACGGCAGCTTCATCGAATCCGGAGTAAGCATACGCGCTGATGGCATGCGCGAGGTGATGATCTACAAACCGCATCTTCGCCCGCGTCGGGCCGAATTCCTTTTCGAATTTCTTCGCGCCGCTCTCCTGGTGCCACATGCTCAGGAAGTACAACGTCGAATTCAAGCCGTTGAGATATGTCAGCGGCATCTGACCCAGTGCATAGCACTTCAAGTCATGCCGGTATACCGGTCCCGCGGTCTGCCAGCCAAAGCACACTTCCTCCAATTGGTCCGCGCGGATCTTGGCAAAATCCAGGCACGCCCTTATTGCGTTGTGAGGGAAGCGCGCGTCGTGCTTCTGTCGGCTGATGCGCTCTTCCGCCACTGCGAACAGCAACTCGCCGTCGCGCACAAGGCACGCGGAGGAATCATGCATCTGCGAATAATTAATCCCCAGCGTCAGCATTCCTTGTGCGGGCCTTTCCTGCCCACGACAACCAGAGAATCCACTTCGTCCAGAATCACCCAATATGAAGAACCTCGGCGGAACACTCTATCTACAAACCGTACCGGGCCGTAGTCTTGGGATGTCCACCCTCCCGGGAAAAGCCGCGCGTCGTGAAAAGCCACAACGCCATTCTCAACCAGGTGAGGAGTCCAGTCATTCCAGTCTTGCTCGACGGCCTCTTCCCGATGATCGCCGTCGATCAGCAAAAAATCGATCGGCTGGTTCCAACCGCCTACGGCCTCATGGCTGAGCGCTTTGATCCAGACAACCCTGGAACCCTTTTTGAAAGACACAGTTCGTTTGGCCGCGCGCCGCAAGAAGTTAAGCACGGGGACCCTTGAAAGATGAAATGGATCGACCAGATACAAAGTGCCATAACAACTCATCCCACCCTGCAGCGCGAGAGCGGAAGCTCCTTCGGCAACCCCGATTTCCACAAGGCTTGTGCACCCGCGCGCGTATTTTTCCAGCGCATGGTGTTCGGCCTCCGTATGCTGGGCTATTGGCGGACGAAGCCCTGCCCAGGCAAAGAACGGATGTTTCATCGTCCGGGACATCCAATGTGCCGGGCGTTTCTCGCCAGTCTGTATTTGAGTGAAAAGGATCTTTGCCTTCGTCACGTTGGTTTCAGATTGTCGCGCCTCAGAATCATGGCCCTTCGCGCTTTCGCTCACTGCTTCACTGAGGTCAGCTCTTCCTTCTGCCTGGGGTCGTTTTCATTCCCAGGCACTTCTGCTGAGATGCCGAGTGCCTGACGAAATACCATTAGGTGCCTTCGCGCGCAATGAACCCAAGTGTAGCGTCTCATCTTCTCTTGAGCGGCTTTGCCCAGCCGTTGCCGTAGTTCCGCGTCGCGGCAAAGCTTGGTAATTGCCCTGACGAGCGAACCGGTGTCCCCAGGAATTACAAAAAGTCCATCATGGCCGTCTTCGACCAGGTCGGTCATACCGCTCGACTCCGAGGTCACTATCGGCAGCCCGGAGGCCATTGCTTCCAGCAAAACCAGCGGCATTCCTTCCATCAACGAGGGCAATACAAAGACTTCGTGTTCCGCATAAATGCTGGGAATCTCAGCCCGCGACACAAACGGCCAAACCTCCAGCGAAGGTTGCGCCGAGGCAGAAAAGCAGCGCCGAACGCGTTCTTCCGGTTCCAGGCAGCCAGCGATCGTCAGTCGGGCTTCCGGGATTTCTTGGAGGACCAGCTCAAACGCTTCCGCGAGGTAATAAATTCCTTTATGGTCGATCCACGTCCCGACGAAGAGGAGCCGCGTCGCAACTCCTGGCGAATAGCACCGCACGTGAAAAAACTCAGGCCCCACGCCGTTTGGAATAAGCCACACGCGATCTGGCGGCAGTCCATAGCGGAGTTGGAGAAAGAGCAAGGCTTCCCGGTTGGTCACAATGCATTGGTCTGCCGTTGTGAACGACCAGCGATACGTCGGCATGTGATATACCCGCTGCCACAACCGGTTCTTCCACCGGAAATAGTCAGCGCGCCCTTTCTTCGCCTCCATCCCCATCGCGTAATTCCTTCGTTCTTCAAGGCCGTGCATGGTCATGACGTAAGGTGGGCCTGCATCGTCTCCCAGCTTGCGCCTGCGCCAGCCGTACCAAAAGCCGGACGGCGCATGAATATTTACGATGTCAAACTCACTTTTTCTTGCTTTTACAAGTAGAGCGATTTCTCTTGCAAATTCAATGGTTCGTAAACGGCTTGGCCAACGCTCTTTTGGTAGCAAATCTTCAAAGAACTTTGGCTCTACGCTATGCCCCAAGCCGCGCAGTTCTTTCGCCAAGTTGTGGACAATACCAGAGACTCCGGCCTCCGCTTTCCCTGGAACTCCCGCTATCATCAGAATCCGCATTTACGCGCTTCCCCGCTTCTCACAAAGCAAAAAATACGTGTACGCGATCGGACTCAAGGCTCTTCGAACGATCCTGCTGCCTTCCAGGAACTTCAGTCGCACCGGATTATGACCCGGGATGACCGGCAACTGGTGGACCGTGCCATCACTCCGAAGGATAGTCCAACCGGCTTGCTGAACCCACTTCCGAACCTGCACAAACCACTGGCGCCGGTCGAATGGCTGGTCGTCCTTGCGCTTCGGATGGCGAACTCGCGCATAAAGATCATAAAGTCCCATCAAGTTCGCATAGTTCGGAGTCGTTAGAAACAGTTTGCCGCCGGCCCTAGCTACGCGGCACATTTCACGGAGCGCGCCGCGGACATCGGGAACATGCTCGATCGTCTCGCAAGAAACAACTATGTCGAACAACTCATCAGCGAAAGGCAGGACTTGGGCGTCTCCCTGCACGAAGATGCAAGATCCTCCATTACTGGAAGTTTGCAGTTTCTCCTTGCCCACACGCACGGCCGCAAGGGAGAAATCGCACCCCGTTACGCATGCGCCCCGCTTAGATAATTCTCTCGCGAATCCCCCACGTCCGCAGGCAACCTCCAGGATCCGCAGGCCGGTCACATCCCCAATTTGTTCGCGGACGAGTTGATACCAGGGGCTGGAAGCATCCTCATGCTCCGGGTCGGCGTCATAAACGCGCTGGTGCCATGCATCATATTCCGCGCGCAGGCTCATGCCTTAAACTCTCCAGGTCCTGCTACGCGCGTTATCTCCGGAACAGGTACCGCTTTGTCACGCAGCCGGCGATACCATCCGCGTGAAGAGAGCCAATGTCGGACTGCATAGTATTGCCGGGGTGGAAGAACAAGCGCAGGTAGCATGCTCAGGGCCCTATAAATGCGATGTCGGCGGGAGGCGTCCCCGTGTAACACCTCATAGATCTTGTTTTCCGTCTGAAAGGTTTGCCAGGGACGTCCGCCTTCTACGATTAGCCGTCCCTGGTCCGCTTCCGCCTGCACGATTTCAGCGATGCACTCGACAACTTCCCGGGGAATTCCTATTGCAGACAATTTTGCTCGGAGGGATGTCGCCAACGCTTGCATCACCATGTACTTGCGCCGAAGTCCGTTCTTGGTGTTTCCAGCGGCGAGGTAGAGATTGCCTCCATGGATGCGATAGTACGTCAGAGTTTCCCCAAGAATAAGAATCTCGCTCAGCGCAGCAGCTAGCGTGAACAAGTATTCATCTGCTTCGATGACTAGCGTTTCGGGAATCGGGAGAATCTGGCGTGCAACTACTGACCGGAGCGACATACGACTCGTACCCAAATAACTCTTCCGGAGCCGGAAAACTCCAGCTGCAGCCAACGAAACCAGCTGCAATCTCTCATCTTTCTCGGGAGCTGCGGTCCGCGTGCTGCCATTAGGAAATATTTCTTTGATTCCGTGGCCAACAAGTCCCACGCGTGGTTCGGCGGCGAGGACGTCGAAGACTCGACGAAGCTTTCCAGGTGCCCACCAGTCGTCGCCGTCAAGGAACGCGATAATTTCGCCCTGGCATTCAGGAATGCCCGCGTTGAAAGCGGAGGCTTGGCCTCCGTTCTGCTTGCGCAGCAGCCGCACGTGGGGCTCAAACTTTCGCGCGATTTCCGGTGTGCGGTCGGTCGAGCCATCGTCCACCACCAGGATTTCGCGTTCCGCGGAAGGAAAATCCTGCTCGAGCACGCTGACAATCGCTTGCTCGATGAAGCGCTCGTGGTTGTAGGTATCGATCAGTACGCTGACAAACGGTTTTCCCAAGTCGCAGACTCAACTTTTGGTGGCTGCCGCTGCCTTGGCTTTCACCGCCACCATGGTCTTTTCAGAGGAAGAGGCCGTCCATTCTTTGCGCTTCCTCCGGGCATCATCAAACAGGTGCAAATGATGATAGCCCAAGACCAGCGCTGCGCAAGCCCTCATGTAGCTGTAAACCTGGTGCCGCGGAGTCATGATCTCACCGTACGTCCATGGATAGCCTAGCAAGTGCCGGAAGTATTTCCAGCGCCCCGGCGCCTGTAGCGCAAAAGAATCCTGTTCCAGCGCCTTTCTCCATTGCATCAAATAGGCGCGCAAGTCACCAGACCGTGGATCGTGGCCGTTTCTCCACAGCCATTTTTGGATTTCGGCGAGTAGAGCCGCACGCATGGTCATGCGATTTTGAATTAGCTCCGGGGAAGGTTGTTTCTTATCGATTTGAAAAAGATTTGCTCCGTGCAGCCGATATCTGGCGAGATAATCCGGCACAGCAGCAACCGGCGCAATAAAGATGACCAGCGCGGTCAAGAAGGCGTCAGCCTGCGAGCGCAACGCTTCCGGTACAGGCAACAACTTCTCAAGCGTCCGGCGACGAAAGGCCAAGCACGATGTACTGGCCATGGGGTACTGCAGCAATGAGCGGCGGCTCTCCGGCACATGGCCTGAAACCGCAATGAAATAGCGGTCCGCTACGGATTCGTTCACCCCATCCCACCAATACAGCCGATGGTAAACCATTCCCGCGGCAGGGTTCTGCTCGAAAGCTTCCTTCATGCGCGCAAGCTTTTCCGGCAGCCACACGTCGTCGGCATCCAGGATAGCGACGATCTCGCCCCGCGCGTGTTGAAATCCATAATTGAATGCGGACGCTTGCCCGCCATTAGGCTTGTACAAATAACGAATCGCATTCCCAAATTTTCGCAAACGAGCGGCCGTATCATCCGTGGAACCGTCGTCTACAACCAGGATTTCGCGCTCCTCTGGCGGAAAATCCTGGGCCAGCGCGCTCGACACCGCTTCCCCCACGTAGTGGCCGTAATTGTAGGTGTCGATCAGAACCGTGAACAAGGGCATTTTCATGGATGCTTTCCCAAAAGTGGCAAGGTCCTGCGGCGCAACCGCTGTAGATTCTGCGCCCGCAAACCAAGCTTCTGCCGCATTGGCCGAGTCAGCCCGAGAAAGAGGAACCACACGCGTTCGACTCCGCCGTGCAGAAATATGCGCGCAGCTTGCCGAATTTGGCGCTTCGCAGTTGCCCAATGACGGAAATAATTTGGCTTCAAGCCATCCCTGCGCAACACAACGGTGGCATCCGCAATCGTCCGAAGATGCTTCCATCCGCCGGCGATCTGGTAGTTCCGCCCGGCTTCTGGGCCCAAGAAAACTCCCTGTTTCCCTTGCGGGTGATAGCCGTAATCATGGTTCTGATGAACTGCAAGAACCTCGGAAGAAACGTCGACCACAGGGTGTCTCGAGGCGAGGGCTTTCCACACGAGCCAGTTGTCCCAGAAGACGCGCCCAATCACGAAGGGCGGCAAATCCGCTCCGTAAATCCCGCCCGTAAAAACGAAATAATCGATCCATTCCGGAGTACGCCGCCGGCCTTCTCGCAAAACACAGCCTCTGAGGCGCGCCTCCCAGTCCTTGTTTTCGAAGTCCACGGGCTTGGTGATTTCAGTGTCCCACCGGCGTCCCACCATCAGGAATTGCGAATGGACGGAACGCACGCAATGAACCGCATCGCAAAAGTCTTGCAGGAGGAGGATGTCGCAATTGACGAAGCAGCGCAGTTCATGCCGGGCGATCGTTTGTGCGCGGGCAAACATAGTATCCAGCCGCTTTGTTCCAAACTCGTTCCGCGTCACATTCGGTTCGTGGCGGATTTGCAGTTGCTTGGCCGTTTGCGCCGCGCCTTCTTCGTCACCAAAGAGAACCACCTCCACATCTCGATGAAGCAGTGTCCAGCTCTTCAGCGCATTTTTTTGAATGATTCCGTCGTGCCCGCGGAAAGGTTTTGCTGTGGTGAAAAACGTAAGCATGGCTTGCCTGCACTTTTTCGCGCGCGAAATTCCCTACTGCAATTGCTGGCGCTGCGACACGATGATCTCTTCGAGGATCGTGTCCAGCCCGCGCGTAATCTTCCAGTTGGGATAATCCCTCTTGAATTTGCCGAGATTCGAGATGTAGCAGATGTGGTCGCCCTTGCGGGCTTCCTCGACGTACTGCCACTTCAATTTCTTGCCCCTGATTTGTTCGATGCGCTCGATCGCTTCTAGCATCGAGATACTGTTCTCGCGTCCCCCGCCAAGGTTATAAACTTCGCCGGGCCGCGGATTGGCGGCAAACTCTTCGATCGCGCGCACTACGTCATAGCTGTGGATGTTGTCGCGCACCTGCTTACCTTTGTAGCCAAAAACGGAGTACGTTCCGCCGCTCAGCGTGACTTTCACCAAGTACGACAAAAATCCGTGCAGCTCCACACCGGAATGCGATGGACCAGTCAAGCATCCGCCGCGAAAGATTCCTACATTCATCTTGAAATACCGCCCGTACTCCTGCGCGACGAGATCCGCGGCCGCCTTGGACGCCCCGAAGAGCGAATGTAGCGTGCGGTCAATGCGGCAGGTTTCATCAATGCCGTCGTAATCTTCCGGGCGCGCGTAGTCGTAGCGCTTCTCCAACTCTTTCAGTGGGATTTCGTTCGGAGCGTCGCCATACACTTTGTTCGTGCTCATAAACACGAATACCGCCTCTGGCGAATGTTGCCGCGTCGCTTCGAGCAAGTTCACCGTTCCCAACGCGTTCACCTCGAAATCCAGCAGCGGAATATCCCTAGCCTTGTCATGCGAAGGTTGCGCCGCGCAATGGATGATCAGATCGAAGCGCTGCATTCGAAAGAGTTCTTCGATCGCCGCGCGATCGCGAATATCCAACGCGGCGTGCTTGAAACGCTTTGTTGCGCGCTTCAATCTTTCCAGGTTCCACAGCGTGTCCCCAGCAGGCCCGAAAAAGACGCGCCGCATGTTGTTGTCTACGCCGATGACCTCATGGCCTTGCCGGTCAAAATGTTCGACCGCTTCCGAGCCAATCAAACCGCTACTTCCCGTAACGAGCACCTTCACGTTGGCAGTCTCTTTTCCCGGTCCCGCCGCATAGGCCATACAATTTCGGCTTTAGCCGAATCCCAGAACAGCTAGCGTCAACCCGAGATTGCCTGTTTGCGGAAGACCATTCTTCTCCGCATGGAGCATAGCAGCAGTCGGGGCGTTTCTTTCACAACCGGCAGTGTTCTCGTTATGCGACTGAGATAAATCCTCCTCTCCGATTCCCGTTCGAATCTTCGAAAAGTCCCCTTACTTTTGCCCGAGCAGGCTCAAGAATTCCTCGGCGCGCTCCACCGGAAGCGCGACCAGATTTGCGTCATACGTTTCTTCGTCGCACGAAATCGGCAGCAGCGCGCCTTTTGACGCAATCGCAAACCACTCGTAATCCATTCGAATCAGAAATTGCAGGATCTCCCGTGCGGCGTACCCCCAAGGCCTCGTGCGGACATCTTGCACTTCCACGAGCATCGCGGGTCGCGAGTCGCGGTTCAGAAGCTTCAAGGCTCCGTACAGGACGGAAAGCTCCGCTCCTTCCACGTCCAATTTCAAGAAATCCACTTTGGTGATTGCCAGATCGGAAAGGATGTCATCCAGGCGCCGGACTTTGACCAACGCGGTCTTCACTGACTGGGGTATGGATGGTGGACGCAAGCTGTTGCATCCATCATTGAATCGACCCACAACGTAAAACTCCTCCTCGCCTGCACTCTCGCCTGCTGCGCAGGAAATCAACTCCACGTTCGAAGCACGATTAAGCCGCAAATGCTTTTCCAGCCTTGCGCACTCCCGCAGCGATGGCTCGATTGCGACAACCCGGCCATGCCATCCCACGCATTTCGATGCCAGCAGCGTATAGAGCCCGTGATGCGCACCCACGTCGACCACCGTCATATCGCGTCGCAGCAGTTTTTGGACGAACTCTCTCTCCATACTTTCGTATTCGCCAAAAAGAAGTTGCTGGTCCTGAAAACTCTCTCCCGCCAGCCACCACATGCCCGGCGGCAGCCGCAGCGGAATGGGCATGTGCGGAAAGATCATGCGCACGCGGTTTACCAACGTGGCGTACTTCTTACGCATTGGGCTCGTCAGAAATCGCCCGATACGACGAGGCAACGTTGCTTTATCGGGAGGATTCTTTGCCCACGGGTCTTCTATTTCTTGTGGTTCGAGAAGCAGCCGGAAGCCGTTGGCATCAATCGGCGCCGCAGAGGCCAGCAGGACCGTGCGCAGCTGCCTGTGTTCGCGAGTCTCACGAAAATCGTCATGATCCGGCAACTGGGTGACGCGATAAACTTTTGCGAAGCCAGCCCTGTAAAGCATCTTCACCAGAGCGCTTTCACTCGCGTAGCAGGCCATTTCGTTGAGGCTTTGATCGTCCTGCGGTGGCTCTTGCCGCAAAAGCAGCGAGCACCTTTCTTGCGGCAGGCACATGCTTTCCAAAAGCAGGCACTTTTCAGTGAGCGCGCGCAGGTTTCGAATCGCCCGTAACGGATTTTCCAGGTGGTAGAGCAGCCCGAAACACAGTACGAAATCAAATTGTCCCAATTCGGAGATCTCGCGATTTTCAATGTCCGCTTGTTCGAAAGGAATCCCGGGGAAACGCCTACGGGCTTCAGCCACGTTCTCGGCGCGTGCGTCAAACCCGCACACTTGCAGCCCGCACTCTGCAAGCGTCTGCGAGAAAAATCCCACTCCGCATCCGGCGTCTACTGCGTTGGAAAGACCTAACGCAGGCTTCAACTTCTTTACGATGCGCCGCACCATCTGCTCGCGGGCTTCAATAAGTACGCGGTACTCCTTTTGGTCAAAAGGTGTCAGTTTGATGGTGATTTCGGCAGTGCGTCGAATGGGTTGCACTTTTGGCCGGCTCGACTCGATCCGCGGGTTGGAATGCACAGCGGTCTCCTTGCTGCAACTTTCTCTCGACTCATTCGCCCCGCCCTAAAGGGTGTTTCAGTATGGCGAGGGTTCCTGTACTGCTAACGGAAGAACGCTTTCGCCTCCGGCGTCAGCGAAAAGAATCCTTTATGCTTGGCGTAGTGCTGACTCTTAAAGTGCGCGGATAGTAACTGAATCTGTTTTCTAATGCAAGAAGTTTATTTATTAGTATACGAAGGGATGGTTTGGCTGGCTCCTGAGTCTGTGAAGTCAGGATTGATAAATAGTACCCCTTTCGCCAATTGTTTTCCCCCTGGAATTGGAGGATGCTGGTGCGGTTCTAACTTGTCGGTTCGCAGGCCGGGGGCGCAGCAGAATTGACAAGAGCCGCTCATTCAAGACCTAGCCCCGACACTTGAGAGTTGGAACGATACCGAGGGTGAGCCGGACACCCGGACCTCGACGGGTGAGTCAGCGTGCACTGGTGGATTCTCATTCCGATTGCAGTGGTGGTTGTGATTTCGCTCTATGCGCTATTCCGCTGGGCGTCCCAGGACCCCGGCATTGACGTGGAGATCGCCAGGGATCGTTTCCACGCTGAGCAGGATTGGCGGGGCCTGCGGCGCTCCGCTATCGACGCCCCCGACAGACACCGTTGACCTCGTCGGTACCCCGCTTCCTGTCACTCCTCCTTAACTCTGGTCCCTCCAAAAATCTAGGACACGAATTAACCTTTTCCTACTCAACAAGTTAGCCGCGACGCTTTCGCGTCCCTCCGGTTATCTCATGCGTTAACTGCCCAGAGGAAGTGCATCGGATGTACTATTGGTGTCTCCCAATTCCTCTTCCAAAATTCTGCTGTTTGAGATATCTGAGACGTCGTAGGAGGGTGCCATGGGTAGGTTTTCTCGTACTTGGGAACTGGTCAAGCAGAGTTTTGTCGTTCTCCGTTCCGACAAGCAGTTGATGCTATTCCCCATTCTTTCCGCGATCAGTTGCTTGGTTGTCACAGCCATCATGGCCACCGGCGGCACGCTACTCGTGATGCCGGCGATGGCCTCGGCGGCTGCCAATGGCCAGCGGTTTCAGCCAAATCAATCGCCGCTGTTCTTGATTGCCATGTTCGCGATGTACGTCGTCAACTATTTCATCATCGTATTCTTTAACGTCGCGCTGGTCGGCGTGGCCAATAGCCGCTTGATGGGCGGTAACTGGACCTTCCGCGACGGCATCGAGTTGGCCTGGGCGCGCAAAGGCACGATTTTGCAGTGGGCGTTCGTGGCCGCCACGGTAGGCATGATCCTGCGTACTCTCGAAGAGCGCATGGGCCTTATCGGTCGACTGGTAATGCGGATTATCGGCATCGCTTGGACGCTGGCCTGCTACTTTGTCGTGCCGGTGCTCGCGTTTGAAGACCTCACTCCCATCGCGGCCGTAAAGCGCTCCTCGAAACTTTTCCGCGATACCTGGGGCGAAAAAGTCATCGGCGGCCTCAGCTTCAGCCTGGTCTCTCTTGTGTTGATGCTGCCGGGATTCGGTCTTTGGTTCGTGGCCATTTTCCTCGGTGGAATTAAAGGCCTGCTATTCGGCTTCGCCCTGCTGTTTCTCTACATCCTGATGCTGTCGGTGATGATGTCGGCGGTCCAGGGTATCTTCAACGCGGCGCTTTATCGCTACGCCTGTTTCAAGCAAGTGCCGGCAGCCTTCGATGCGGACTTGGTCAAATCCGCCTGGACTCCAAAGGCTTGAAGAACTAACCTCACTTCATCCAGCGCAAAAAGGGCGGGCTCCGGCTCGCCCTTTTTGTTGAAATGCTGGCATTTAGTCCCGCTAGGCCAAGTTTTCTATTGCCAAGTCCCCCTTTGAAACCTGCGAGCCGTGCTGCACGTCTCATGGGCAAGCGAGTGTGTTGGCTTCTTATCGAGGTGGCCAGGCTTGACGTTGAGTGACCCTACCCCCTAGGGTCCCCAGGGTCATCCTGGCCACCGTACTTTTTCAGCCACCCCGTTGACCAATCGAGCGGCGATTTCTTACTCTGAAGGACAGAACGCGCCATTCATCAGACGTTGTCGCAAGCGGATAAACGAGACGGCGTAGGGCCAGTTCCCAACAAAGGACGCGCATCAGCGAAAGCTAGACATGCAGGACGCAACTGGAAACCGGACCTCCTTATTCAAGATTCTCCGCCTTGCCACATCCGTTGCACTCCTTCCGTTTGCCTTGTATGCCCAAAACCCAAAAGGATCGCTCCTCGTCACCGTGCAGGATTCCAGCGGCGGGCGCGTAGCGGGAGCTGACGTTTCCGTGACGCAAGAGAAATTGGCGATATCGCGCTCCGGCAAAGCCGACGCGCAAGGGGAGGCACGATTCGATTCGTTGCAACCGGGAAGCTATACCGTCATCGTAAACGCCACCGGCTTCGCGCAAAAAACGGCTGCTGTGACGGTCGCGGTCAGCAGCCAGCCCGTCCTTGTCGTTACGCTCCATCCGCAATCCGTTGAGGAATCTGTGGAAGTGCGCGACCGTGGCCCCTCGCTCGCCAGCCAGCCCATCGAGACCACCAGCAGCGCCATCAAAACGGTCATCACTTCCTCCGACTTGGACGAAGTGCCGCTTTCCGCGCGCAGTTTCGCCAACATTTCTTATCTCGCGCCGTTCACTGCGCCGGTCGAGCCCTCAGACCCCACCAAAGCGCGCATCACTGCGGTTTCTTTCGGCGGAAGCTCCGGCCTGAACGTCGACCTCTCCGTCGACGGCGGCGACAATAACGACGATTACATTGGGGGCTTTTTGCAGAATTTCTCCCCGGAGGCCGTGCAGGAGTTTGTCGTTCGCACTGCGCAATTCGGGGCGGATACTTCCCGGACTAACGGCGGAAGCGTGATTATCTCAACCCGCCGCGGCACGGACGATTGGCATGGCAGCGCCTCTTACTACTATCGCGGGAATGCGTTGAACGCGAGAAACGCTCTCGACAATCCGGAGCCCAACCCTAAGCAGCCGTTTTCCCGCAAAAATGGCGTCGGCACCCTTGGTGGACCGATCAAAGCGGAGAAGCTGTGGTTCTTTACCTCTTACGAATATATCGATGAGAACGCCAGCGTAGCCTATAGCGCGAAGTCACTTTCCGAATTCAATGCGCTGGCCCAAATGGCCGCCGCCGGCGATCTGCCCAACGTTTCTTCGATCGGAGCGATTCCATCGTCCGTCCCTGTTCCTTTTCGCGACAATCTCTTCTCCACGCGCGTCGATTGGATGCAATCCTCGCGCTCGCAGTGGTTTGTGCGCGGCTCGCTCGACCGCAACCACACGCAGAATGATCTCCTGCAGCAAGGTGCGTTGCCTTCCACGGGCGCGACGACTACATCGAACTATTACAACGTGCTTGTGAATAACCAACTGCAATTCTCGCCTTCCTGGCTGGGCACGCTCACTTTGGAAGCCAGCGGCTTTCATCACACCAAAGTCCGCAATTCGGAGATTGGCGGAGCCTTCAATTTTCCTTTCACGGTGAGTTTCCTAACGACTTCAGGCCTCGAGACTTTCGGCGACAATCAGTTTGCTACCGCCATCGCGGCCTTCCCGATTCAGCGCGATCAGCAAAAATACCAATTCCGCTATGACGTTTCGCGGACCGCGGGTCGCCACGACGTCCGGTTCGGGATAAACCTTATCCACGAGCCAGTCCTTCGTGGCGAACTTACGGGCAACCCCGAGACGGTTTTCACTTACCCTCAAGATCCGAGTTTCTACGTCGCGAATCCGGGCGTGCTCGCCACCTGCTCGTCTCCCAATCCTGATCCGAATTGCCCGACGCTCGATGCAACGGGGCAGTCTGATGGGTCGTTCTCCCAAAGCATCCGCCGCCTGGGCTTGTACGCGGAAGATTCCTGGCGTCTCAGGCCTTCCTTCACGGTAAATGCCGGCTTGCGTTACGACACCACTTTCGGATTGTTTATTGCCTCCGGCCACGACCAGAGCGTGAATCCCGCGCTCGCCGGCAATGGCGCTGTTTCTGGAATTCCGCACGATTACCGCAAGGCCTTCGCGCCGCGCCTGGGCATTGCGTATGCCCCGCATGCTTCCACCACCACCGTCCTGCGCGCCGGAGTCGGAATGTATTACAACGATCTGGCCCAGAACGGCTGGGTGGATGCATTCACTGCAGTCAATAAATTCAATCTTGCTAACGGTACCAGCACGCCCGCGCTGATCGATCCGAATTACCACACGCCGTACGCCTTGATGGCGAGCGCCGCTTACGAGCACGCTTTCCGAAACAATTGGCGGCTGAGTGTCAGTTACGAGCACCAGCAGGGAGTGCATCAATACCGGCGTTACGAATACCCGGCATTCTCCCTATTCCGCAGCGACAACCGCTCCATCTATAACGGCTTGGCCCTGCAGATGCAGCACAGTTTTTCGAGAAGATTTGAGCTGACGGCGAACTATGTTCTTTCGCACGCAACGACCTGGGGCGCTACCGTCGGCGAACTATTCGATTACGTGAACGGCGTATCCAACGTTAACGATCCCTTCGGTCCGGGAGATCACGGCCCCTCGGGCGAAGATATCCGCCATCGCTTCGTCCTGGCTGGCGTTTTGCAGCTTCCCTGGCAACTGGAGGCGTCGACGATCTCACAGTTCGAAAGTGCGCGTCCGTTCACCTTGACGACTCCTTTTGACGTGAACGGCGATGGAGTGGCCAACGACCGGGCAGTGGTGAATGGCGCGCAAACGACGCTCGATGAGTTCCGCGGGTCGCCTTTCTATCAAGTGGATCTCCGCATCAGCCGGAACATTATTCTCGGCGAGCGCGCCATGCTGCGGCCCTTCGTGGAGTTTTTCGATCTTTTCAATCGGCAGAATCCCGGTAACAATTATGTTCCGGATATCTCGGCCTTGCCGCTGCCGGTAAACAATGTCGCCAACGCGACTGCCTTCTGTCTGAATCCCACCTGCACGCAAACGCAGCCCATCAGCAGCCTGAACCAATTGCGCTCTCCGGCGGGAGCACTCGGTGATTTCTTCGGCCCTGGCACGACCGTAGGCATTCCTTTCGCCGCACAGATTGGCTTGAAGCTCACCTTTTGATGAGAAAGCATCGCTCGGATGCCACGCAACTACCCTTATGCTCCTACTTTGCGTGCCTGTGGCCGCGGCCTCGCACCACCGGAATTCCATGCAGGGGGATCACTCGCGGGAAAAGATTCGAGGGAGGCCTCTTCTACGGGATCGGGGATCTCTTCGGATGCAGCGGTCTCCCGCGGCCCTTCTGCCACCGGCAGCTTTTCTTGAAGCCTTTCATTCATAGCAAATCCGATTTTACTCCCGTGAGCGTCACCGTGCCCTGTAGAATCAACACTTACGCAGAAACCCAGGGGTTAGGTACGTGTTATCGTTAACTAAATTTTCGCTTACCGCTGGCCTAACGCTTCTCTTGTGGACGGTTTTGCCGCAATCGCTCGCGCAACAGAAAACCGGGCCGTCGAACCGAGCACCTATCATCGACGTGATGGAGTCCTCCGAAGAGCTGCATGAGACATTGCAGCAAAAGCCGCGGCTGACCTTCGGCGCAACGCGTACTCCAGACCTCACTATTACTGTGAACGACGCCGTGAAGTACCAGCAGATTGACGGCTTCGGCGCTTCGCTCACCGATTCTTCTGCCTGGCTTCTCTGGAACAAACTCACCGAGGCGCAACGCAAAGAAGCCATGCAGATGCTCTTTAGCCCAACAAAAGGTATCGGCTTGAGCGTCTTGCGTCAGCCCATGGGCGCCAGCGATTTTGCCCTCTCCGACTACAGCTATGACGACATCCCTCCCGGGCAGCCTCCTAGCTCCGGTGATCCCGATCTAAAGCACTTCTCCATCGACCACGATCGCGCCTATATCCTTCCTCTTCTGCGCGAGGCGCTGGCTCTCAATCCCAACCTGAAGATCATCGCTTCGCCTTGGAGTCCTCCCGGCTGGATGAAAACTTCTGGCTCCATGATCCAAGGCGCTCTTTTGCCGTCAGCCTATTCAGCTCTCGCCAAGTACTTCGTGCGGTTCGTACAGGAATACGAATCTGCGGGTGTTCCGATCTATGCCATTACCATGCAGAACGAACCGAAGTACATTCCCAACGACTATCCTGGCATGAACATGACCGCACGCGAGCAAATAGAATTTCTCGCAAACAATCTGGGTCCTGCTTTTCGCGATGCGCATTTGAAAACAAAAATTATGGTCTTCGATCACAATTGGGATTTAATCGAATATCCCATCCAAGTATTGAGTGAGCCGAAGGCTGCTGCGTTTGCGGCTGGGACTGCAACGCATTGTTATGGCGGAAGTGTGACCGCTCAGAATGAATTGCACGACCGTTTTCCCGATAAAGACATCTGGCTAACCGAGTGTTCCGGCGGCGACTGGCAAACAGGAAAACTCTTGCAGCAACAAGTACGCCTTGTGATTGGCGCAACCCGAAATTGGGCGAAGAGCGTCGTGCTGTGGAACCTTGCGCTCGATCAGAACCACGAGCCATATCTGGGCGGCTGCACGACTTGTCGCGGCGTAATCACCGTGAACCACGCTTCTCCGCCGTCGCAAATTGTGCCCACGGTGGATTACACGGCGCTGGCCCACGCGAGCAAGTTTGTCGCGCCCGGAGCCTATCGCGTGGAATCGAACAGCTTCGACCAGGGCAGCCTCGAGGATGTGGCGTTCCGCAATCCCGACGGTTCCCTGGTCTTGCTGGTGTTGAACAGTAGCGGCTCTAACGTCA
>JAWOLO010000113.1:0-23466 GCA_033853375.1 Terriglobia bacterium | reverse complement strand
CGCGAGTGAACTCCCGGCCGGACACCAGTGGGATTCCCATTGTCGCGAAATAGCCGGGGCCAACTTGGTTGTAGTCCACGGAAGGCTGCTCATCGGGCAGAGGTTGATAGCCATCGACCGCTATCGGAGCGGAAGAAAAAGTGCCGTAGCCTAGGGGAGTAACCCGCGCCAGGGCAGTGGACTCGACTCCAGGAAGCGCCTGGACGCGGTCGATGAGTTCGTCTTGGAAACTCTTCGCGCGCGGTACATCGTAGCCCGCCGAGACCAAATTCACAGCGGTCACCAACACGCCCTGCGTGGAAAATCCGGGGCTGTCCGATCGAATTTTCTGGAGGCTTTGCAGGAGTAGGCCTGCTCCCACGAGCAAAATGAAGCACAGAGACACTTGGACCACAACCAAGCTGGAACGAACCCAAGATTTGCTGCGGCCGTGCACTACGCCGGCCATTTCGGACCGCAGCGTAGCGGCCAGGTCGACTTTGCTGGTCTGCATTGCGGGGATCAAAGCGAACAGCAGCGTCGAGGCGATGCAAATGGCGGCGCTCGCTGCCATCACGCGCCAATCCATTTCACCGGGCAGGTGCATGGCATTTCCGTTCCGCACCGGCAAGAGCAATACGAGCAAGTGACCGCACCAGTGTGCAATCAAGAGCCCACCGGTAGCAGCGACAGCGGAAAGAACTAGACCTTCGATGAGAAGTTGCTGTAGCAGGCGTCTCCGTCCCGCGCCCACCGCGACGCGGACGGTAATTTCATGCCTGCGCGCGAAAGACCGGACGAGCAGGAGGTTGCCGACATTGGCGCAGGCAATCAGGAGTACAAACACGACGACGACAAGCATGATTCCCAGAGTCGGGAGCAGGGTGCCCGCGTTATTGAATGGCGTCTGCCATAGAGGCCAGAGCTTGACGCCGTGGCCGCGGTTCGTTGCCGAATAATCCGTTTCCAAGCGTTTCGCCACGGCAGAAACTTCCTGCTGCGCTTGCTCGAGAGTGACGCCGGGTTTCAGACGTCCGTAAGCTTCGATCCAGCGCTCACCGCGATCTTCGAGCTTGTATCCGCCCGCTTCAAACGTGTCTTCCATGGAGGCCGGCACCCAAAATTTCATCGCCCAGCCGACGAATGTTCCGTAAAAGCCTTCGGGAGCCACGCCGATAATGGTGTGAAGTACGCCGTTCATGCGCTGCGCCTTGCCGATGATTTGCGGATCGCCTCCGAAATAGTTTTTCCAGAATTGATAGCTGATGACCGTCACGGGATGAGCGCTGCGCCCCACATCTTCGCTTGGCTCAAACGCGCGCCCAAGAATCGGATGAACTCCCAACGCATTGAAATAGTTCGCGGAAACGATGCTTCCTGTCACAACTTGTGCACGGTCGCCAATACTGAGCGTCGTTCCCATAATCTTGCTTACAAAGAACGCGTCGAACAGCGTGCAGTTCCTCTGAAGGTCCATGAAATCGGGCCAGGAAAGCGCCGTGCGGTCGGCTTCGCCTTGAGTGCGAGCGGTTCCCGTCAGAGCTACCAACCTTTCTTGATGCGCTACCATCGGGTAGGGACGAAACAGAAGGCCTTCCATCCAACTGAAAACCGCAGCATTGGCACCGATGCCGAGAGTCAGACAAAAAATCGCCAGGAGAGCGAAACCGGGACTGCGCCGTAGCATTCGCAACGAGAAGCGAAAATCCTGCAGAAGAGTTTCGAGGAGCGGAAGTCCGCGGGCTTCTCGATGGTTTTCCTTTGCTTGCTGGGAACCTCCGAAGCGGGCTAGGGCTTGGCGGCGCGCTTCGTCGGGTGGCAGGCCACGCTGAAGGTTCTCCTCGATGGCGAGTTCCAGGTGATGCGACATTTCTGCATCGAGTTCACGATCTTGTTCGGCGCGGAGGACGAAAGAACGAACGCGGTGCAACAAACGGCGAAGCTGGTCGGTCATTTGTCATCGCTCCCTTCAGGAAGCGCGAGCACGCGGCCCATAACGTCCGACAGCCGCTGCCAGTAGGCGGCGTCTTCGGAAAGCTGTTTGCGGCCACGTTTGGTGATGGAATAAAACTTCGCTTTGCGATTGTTGGTGGAAGTGCCCCATTCGGCGGAAATCCATCCGCGTTGCTGCAGCCGGACGAGAGAAGCGTAGATCGTGCCTTGATTGAGCAGCACAGCGTCACCGCTGACCTGCTCGATGCGGCGCGCGATGCCATAGCCATGAAGCGGACCCATGGACGCCAGGGTTTGCAGGACCATCAGGTCCAAGGTGCCCTGCAGCAGATCGAGTTTCGATTGGGACATGCACCCTCCTGTGTTATAGCCACAGCAAGCTAACACAGTTTCTGTGGGGATGCCACAGGAGAATTAGACGGGGCTAGTTCGCCCGGGTTAGCAGGTTATGGAGGATGAGAATTCCGCCTATTACTCGTAACGCAAAGCAATTGCAGGATCGACGCGGGACGCGCGCCACGCGGGCAGAAGACATGCGATGCCAGCTACCGCCAGCAGAAGGACGGCAACGGCGCCAAACACGCTTACGTCCAGAGGCTCCACGCCGTAAAGCAAGCTGCGGATCATTCTTGTTGCCCCTGCGGCTCCGGCAATTCCAAGGAGCAGCCCGGCACCAGCAGGCTTCAGACCGTCTATCAATGTAAGCTGCAAGAGCTCGCTCCGCTGCGCGCCGAGGGCCATGCGAATGCCAATCTCCGTCGTGCGTTGCGCGACAACGTAGGAAAGCACTCCAAACATGCCGACAGTGGCAAGTGTCAACGACAAAACCGCGAATGCCAGCAAGAGCGTGGCGTCGAAACTGGCGTCTACCGTGGTCTTCCCGATGAGTTGGTTCATCGTCAGGATGTCAGAAAGGGCCAACTCCGGGTCGAGCTGTTGCACGATGCGCTGGATGGGCAAAGCTAGAGAAGTTACGTCGTGGGTTGACCGAACGGCAAGTGTCGCTTCGTTCGGAACATTTTTCTCGTAAAGGGCTAAATAAAGTGGGAAATACATCATGGGCTGCGGCCGTTTAGCGATGCTAAACCGCGTGTCTCCGACGATACCAACAATTTCGAAGGGCCGACGGCCCATTGTCAGCAGATGCTTGCCTATGGGATCTTCACCAGGGAAGTATTGGCGCGCGAACGAATCGCTGATGATGACTTGCAGCGGACCATCCAGTCGTGCCTTTTCATCGAACGTTCGCCCACCCAGAAGGGGGATTCCTAGCGCCGCGAAATATCCTGGATCGGCCCAGCGGACCATGGCATATTGGGCCTGCCCCTGCGGCAACGGAGGATGCTCGGCAACCGCGAATCCGCTATCTCCCCAGTAGCCTGCCCCGGGAACGGCTCTGACGAGTGCAGCAGCCTGGACGCCGTGGATTGACCGCACACGGTCGAGTAGGGTTTCAAGGAAATTTATGCGTTGTGTCGGCTGTTTGTACTCCGCCTCGGGCAGGCTGAAATGCATGGTGAGGACGTCCTTGGTAATACATCCGAGATTGGAAGACCGCAAACGGCCATAACTTTTGAGCAAGAGCCCCGCCGCGATCAGTAGCACTACGGTTAGACCTGCTTCGAGGGAAAGCAGCCATCTACGCAACCGCACTCGCGCTAGCCCTCCGCTGTGGGAGCGAGTGGATTCCTGAAGGGAAGGAAGAATCTGCTCGCTTTTGATAGAAAGCGAAGAGGTGATTCCTGAAAGAAAAGCGCACAGGAAGATCAGACCAAGGACAGTGAGAGCAACCAAACTGTCCATGCGGATGGCCTCGGCGCGATTAAATGCCGGGAATGTTCCGAGCAACCACTCAATCAGAGCCTTGGCCATCAATAGGCCAAATGCGCCGCCTCCGGCCGACAAAAGAAAACACTCCGTCAAATGCTCACCTAGAAGTCGCCAGCGGCTACCTCCTAGCGCGGCGCGGATGGCAAGCTCTCTACGCCGGGCCGTTCCTCGGGCAACCAACAAACTGGCTACATTCAAACAAGCAATCAGGAGAACGCAAAAGGTCGCCGCGAGCAGCACATAAAGAGGTGTCTTAGCATCTCCTACCATGTCGTCCAGCAAAGTCCGGCTGTTTGCGGCGTTGCTCACGAAGGGGTTGTCAAGATGTTGATCGTGGAGCTGGCGCGTGATGACCGAAAGCTCTGCAGTTGCCTGCGTTTCGGTGACTCCCGGCTTTAATCGACCAATGGCTGCGAATTCGTGATCGTCCAGGACTTGCATCAACTCAGGGGATTCTTCGTGGTATAGCGGCGTCCACAGCTGGATGCTCTGGCTGGGGTAGGCGAACCAGGATGGCATGATCCCGATGACCGTATAAGGCTTGGCGTCGAGACGAATAGTCTGATTCAAGATCGCTGGATCGCCCCCAAACCGCCGCTTCCACAGCCCCCAGCTCAGAACAACCGTTCCGTTTGCGGAGGGCTGGTCGTCCGCCGCGCTGAAACTTCGTCCGAGCACTGGCTCTACGCCGAGCATTGGAAACAAATTCCAAGAGCATTCGTCCCCTCGTATTTTTTCGGGGAGCTGCCCGCCCGTTCCGGACAAGCCGTATTCCGTCGCGTCGGGCCCGGCGATTGCCAAATCAGAAAAGCCATGGCTCTGCTTTTTCCACTCGGAAAATACGCCTCCAGCAACCGTGTTGTAAGGAAACTTGCCGTCTGCGCTCTGTTCATACAAACGGATCAACCGGTCCGGATCTCTGAACGGCAGTGGCTTCAGGAGCACGGAACGGACGACGGTAAACATTGCCGTGCATGTGCCAAGGCCAAGGCTCAAAGTAAGGACGGCAACAGCGGTGAAACCGGGAGATTTACGAAGGGTGCGGAGAGCGAAGCGAAGGTTCTGAAATGTAGTCTCGAGAAAGGGCAAGCTTCGACGGTCGCGATAGTTTTCCTTGGTTTGTTCAAGGCCGCCGAGCTTAAGGAGCGCGTCGCGGCGGGCGGCTTTGGGCGTCATGCCTCGGCGTAGATTGTCTTCGACGTGCAGTTGCAGATGGCTTTCCAGCTCCGCCGCAAACTCCACATCGCGCCGCGATTTGCGGAAGAAGCCACCGAGCCGCTGAAACCAAGCCCGCAACCGCTTCACGAAGCGCATGAGTGTGACTCCTTCTTTCTCACAATGCTATGCCGCATCGCGGCATTCAGCTCACTCGCAGCGAAGGGCGATCACCGGATCGACGCGGGACGCGCGCCAAGCGGGGATGCCGCACGCAAAAAAAGCTACAACCAACAAAACGAGAGTGGTTCCCAAGAACGTGCTCGAATCAGTGGCACTAACTCCATAAAGAAAGTTTGCGAGGAGCCGCGTGAGGCCAGCCGCAGCGGCCGACCCTATGGCGGACCCGATGGCCACCAACGCCATCGCTTCCCACAGAACCACTTGGAGAGCGTGATGCGCTTGCAGCCCCAGCGCCCGGCGAATGCCAATCTCATGCGTCCGACGGCTGACGGCGTATGCCATAACTCCATAAAGCCCAAGTGAAGTCAGAAACAACGCCGTGGTCCCTAAAATGGTCAAGGAGGTCCCTGCAATCCGAGCGGGCAAAAACGCCGGGTCAATGTAATTGCGCAGGGGCAGTACATCGAGAGGTTCGACGTTTGGATCGAGGGAGTGAATTTCACGCCGCAAAACGGCAGACATAAGTTGGGGATCTTTCTGGGTGCGGAGCAAGACATTCATGTACAGCGATGCGAGCGGCCGCTGTAAATAGGTGACATAGACCAAAGGCGTCGCGGGTTCGTTCAACGACTCCGATTTTGTGTCCGCCGCAACGCCGACGATGGTGAACGTATCGCTCGGAGCGATACCCACGGCCATCTGAAAACTAGCGCCAACAGGGTTACCGTTAGGCCAGTATTTACGGGCCATGGTTTCGTTCACGATAGCGACATTGCTGCGATTGGAATCGTCCTGGTCATTAAACTGGCGTCCGCCAGTGATGGGGATGCCCATGACCGAGAAATAGCCGGGAGAGATGATAAGAAAAGGCACCAGGTGATTCTCGCTGGAGCGCATCTCATGGCCTTGTACATCCACTCTTCCAGTGAATAGGCCGTTTGGACCGAGCGGAGGCGTATTCACGAGTGCGGCGTTAGCGGCACCCGGAAGAGCAGCGAGGCGGAGGCTCAGTTCCCGGTCAAAAACTTTGGCTCGTTCTGGAGAATAGCCATTAGGAACTAAGTTGAGGCCGGCATAGAGCACATTCTCCGCGCGGAACCCTAAATTCAGTTGACTGGTTCTTCGAAAGCCTTTGACGCAAAGTCCTGCGCCAATGAGCAGCACGACGGAAATAGCCACCTCGCAAACAATCAATGACTTGAGCACGCGATGCCGCTGCATATTGAACGAAACGCCGCGCGCAGCTTGGCGCAGAGCTGAGTTTGGAGCCACGTAGCTGATTCGCAAGGCAGGGGTGAGCCCGAACAGGAGCACAGAGAAAAGCGCAATCAAAAATGCGAACACTAGCGCTTTCCAATTTAGAATGAAGTCGAACTGATAAGGAGTGGAGCCCGGTGGTGAAAAAAAGCGGAACAGACTAATCGCGTAGTGCGCAAACAATGCGCCGAGACACCCGGCGGCGATTGCCAAGACCATACCCTCTGTGAGGAATTGTCGAATGAGCCTGGCGCGGCTTGCACCAATCACCAAGCGCACGGCCACTTCTTTTTCGCGTTGGATTGCTCTAGCGAGCAGGAGCAAGGATACGTTGCTCGTGGCGATGAGAAGGAGGCCTACACCCACGGCCGCCAATAGTCGCAAGACCGGCAGAAACACCGCTTGTCCGCCGAAGGGCGATTTCCAGAGAGGAAACAACCTGAACAGGATGTCTTTGTTCGAATCTGGGTAAGCCTGCTCCAGGCGCGCGGAAAGGGCTGCGAGAGCTGCTTGAGCAGTTGAAAGACTAACCCCCGGGCGCAGCCGCGCCATCGACTGGATCCAACGGAAGGAGTGGCTTGTGTAAGAACCGTAGTGCAACACAGCCTCGTGCATGGACAGGGGCGCCCAGACGTCCACGTGCCATCCGCCCTGCACGCCCGTAAATTCGGGCGGAGTAACTCCGATGATCGTAAACGGCTGCTGGTTCAGGCGGACAACTGTCCCGAGGATGGCGGGGTCGCTTCCGAACTGGTTTTGCCAGAGTCGATGGCTGATGAGGAGGACCGGATGTCCGCCTTCTCCTTGGTCTTCTTCTGGGAGGAAGGTACGTCCGAGTTCCGCGTGGACGCTCAACACCGTGAAAGAACTGGCCGTGACTACCCGCGCAGAAACCCATTCACTCTGTCCGTTCCTGCTAAGCAGGGCGGAAGCAGGGCTGGTACCCATGGCTCCTTCGAATACATCATGCATGCCCTCGAGTTCCTGAAAGTCGGGGAAGGACATGCGAGAAATGGGGACGGCTCCTCTGTCTTCTTGAACAACTGTCGCCAACCGCGCTGGATCAGCCACTCCTGGAACAGGATTCATGACAATCGTCTGAATCCAGCAAAAGACAGCGGTGTTCACACCGATGCCTAAAGACAGCGTGAGAATGGCTACACTCGCAAAGGCGGGGTTTTTGCATAACGTCCGCATACCATAGCGGAGGTCTTGCAATAGAGTTTCGAAAAAAGGCAAACCTCGGCGGTCGCGGTAGGTCTCTTTAGTTTGTTCCACGCCACCGAGCTTCATCAGCGCGTCGCGCCTTGCGGCTTCCGGAGTCATGCCGGCGCGAATATTTTCCTCAATGTGGAACTGCAGATGGCTTTCCAACTCCGCGGCAAATTCCGCATCGCGTTTCCCTTTGCGGAAAACGTCAGCGACGCGCTGAAACCACGCGCGCAATGACTTCGCGAAACCCATGAGTGTTGCTCCTTTAATGCCGGGCCGTCGAAACGCGAAACTCGAAATTTGAAATTTCGTCCCGTCTCCGCACGTTAAGCAGACAGCATCAACCCGCGATACGCGCAACCCGAGCCCAAGGGCCTAGCGAATTGCAAATGTGGCTCATACTGAAGGCTCCGCGGACAGGAATTTCGCAAGAATCGCTTGCGCTTGCTGCCACTCGCGCGCCTCGCGTTCCAACTGCTTTCGCCCAGCGCGAGTCAGTTTGTAGTATTTCGCTTTGCGATTGTTGTCGGAGATGCCCCACTCGGATTCGATTGAACCTTCCTGCTCCAGCTTTAGTAAAGCCGGATACACCGTCCCGTAGTTCAAAGACAACACATCGCCGCTGATCTGCTCGATGCGCCGGGCGATGCCGTAACCGTGAAGAGGCCCCATCGCTTCGAGAGTTTTCAAGATCATGAGGGCGAGCGTGCCCTGCCAAACGTCTGCCTTGTCGCCCATACTCCTCCTATGGGAAAGCAATAGAAGTATGCGCCAGTCCTATGGGGTGTCAATAGGAAAATGTGCGAAGTAGCATGGTGTGGGTCAGCGTTGCAGCTTGCTGCCTAGGGAACGGCTAGAAGAAGGCTTGGGTCAATCGGCGTCAAGCGTCAAGCCCGGTCACGGTCGCGGTATTCCTCAGGAACGTCGTCCTCAAGAACCTCGTGCGTCTCCACTTCCATCTCGTCGGTACTTTCGGCGTCTTCTACCCCTTTAACAACTTCAGCCTCGTAGGCGTTTCCTTCTTCCAGCAATTCTTCGACGCTTTCCGAGGCGGCTCGCTCCAAGCCAGAGAGTCCCTGTACGTCGCCAGATTGTCCCCCCGAGCGAGCGCCCAAGCCGCGCGGTTCGTAGGACGCTATATCTACCATCGCGGGTCTGCCACGGAGTGTCCTTTTCTTTTTCGTCAATTTTCTGAACGAGGACTTGCGATGAGTAGCTGCGGATTTTGCAGCGAGCTTCTTTTTAGCAATGTGTCGAGGGCGATTCGTCTTTTTGCGCTTGTCGCGTCTCTTGTTTTTCTTTGGGCTGGCCATAGGAGGCCCTCCGTCACTATCTATTTTGTTTGTACACCGTGCGACCAAGGAAGTCCAGTTTTCAAACCGTTGATCGGCCCTAGCAGCACGGCTAGATTTGCAGTTCCACAAATTCTGTTTCGAACGGTATGCGTCCCAGGTTCAGGCGCGCCACAGAAACCGGCAACTGAAACCTTCGCGGACCGGCGCTTCCCGGATTGATATAAAGGACTCCGTCACGCTCGAATTTTCCTGGCTGATGCGAATGGCCGCTGACCACAACCTGGAAGCCAGCGGCGGCAGGATCCAAATCGAGCGCATGCAGGTCGTGCAGAACATATAGCCGGGTGTCGCCTGCTTCAGCAACGGCAGTTTCCGGTAGCGTGCGCGCCCATTCGAACGTGTCCACGTTCCCGCGCACGGCAATCACCGGTGCAAGTTCTCTTAGTGCGGTGAGAATTTCGGACTTGCCCACATCGCCGGCATGGAGAATCAGTTCGGAGCCGCGAAGAGCTTCCAGCGCCTGCTGGCGAAGCAAACCGTGAGTGTCCGAGATCAGCCCAATCCGCGTTGGCGAGTCTTGCACGGAGAAATTCTAAGGCGTCGCTGGCTCGAACGCTCGAAGAATACGAGCCTCGTCCTCTAGTCAGTCCTGACCATTCAATCTTGAATAGTCAATCTTGACCACCTAAGCTGAGGCTTTGTTGGGGAGGATGCGGCGCAGCGGTTTCGCACCCGGGATAGGGAACTGCATGTGCCAGAAGTTGGTTTCCGGGGAAAGGAATTCCACGCCGACATACTGTTTGCCGTCGCGGGCGCGGTGGATCGAAACGACGCGGCACTCAATCGATTGAGCCGTGTGCTCATTAACCAGGATTATCGTCTGCCCCGCTAGCACAACCTCTTCAAGGTGAAACAGGGCCCCGTGGCGATTCACAGATTGTGACGTTGTCTGAGCGGAGAAGCGTGCGCCGGTGTCTGTCTTTCCAAGGACAGTTAGCGGGACTGTAAGAGCCACCCTTATAGTGCGGCGCCGTTCTTTAACGCGAAAATGAAGCAGGGACATTTCTAGCTCGACCTCAAATCGGACCTAGAGACTCGGGCGGCGGTTACCCGGCTCTTTTCTCCGAAGGAACTTGCCTGCAGAGACGTGTTAGCAGCGTGCTAAAGCGCACAAACAGAAGAAGAGAGGTGACCAGCACGAACCTTGCCCACACAGCCCCATACTGCCTGTCGACTTCTCCAGTTACAATGGTTGAACAGTACCACAAAACGTCTGCTGATAACAGTACCCTCGTACTCCCCCATTTTTTGTGGGTATAAGAGGAGGACCGGGGCCCAAGTGCAAATTAGAATTCCTCCTCGGTCAGTGCTCTAAGTTATAGCACTTGTAACAGCTTGATACTAAACAGGTTCCCTTGTGATTTAGAAGCGGCTACAGGATATGTGCTCGCCCGTATACTGCCCTTGTAGTAGTGACGCCTCAACCGTTGATCGTTTCAAACAAAATTCCCGTTTTGATACTTTTACTTTGGTTCGGTGATCGCGGGCGGATCTTCGCTCCCAAGAAGCTTAACCAATTGCAGAGGATTCACACGCGCATGCTCGACCGTTAGGCCCCAATGAAGGTGCGGTCCTGTGACGCGGCCCGTGGCGCCGACTTTTCCGAGCACTTGCCCCGATTGCAACTGATCTCCTGCCTTCACATCGATCTCGGAAAGGTGTCCGTAGAAGGTATAAATGCCCAGTCCGTGATCGACAACGACGGTATTGCCCGAAAAAAACAGCTCTTGCGCCAGCGCCACCCGGCCGCTTTGGGTCGCGTGAATCGGAGTGCCCGTGGGAGCGGGGAAATCCACGCCACTATGCGGCGAGCCAGGCTGGCCATTGAGGACGCGCCGCTTCCCGAAGTTGCCGCCGGTGGTTACGCCATCCAGCGGTATGCGAAAATCGCCGTCCCAAAGCTTGTCGGGTGTGACTTCGTCGAATATGGCCCGCAACTTGTCACGCTCTTCGTTGGCGCGCTTGATTTGCTCGGGGCTGGGTTCGACGAACTCCTTCTCGACATGTAGTCTCTCTGTGGCGAACTTCCCGGCGCGAATGGGAATCTGCAGGGTGCAGCTCTGAGGTTTGCCGCTGGCTGTTTGTAGGTGAACGAGCAGGGGATAAGTGCCTGGCGGCTTTTCTAGGTCGACTCCCAGAATGGCTTGGCGCAGGTCCACCGCGGCAGCCCGCGAAGAGCTTCGACGCACAGCAGATGCTTGCCAGAATGGAACATTTTTCGAATTCCATTCTGCAGACACTTCGCTCAGTGGCTTGTTACTTCGGACTTCCAACAGGAGCAAGCTGCCCTGACTTGATACCGGAGCGCTTAATCTCAGCATCACGCCCGGACCGCAAGTCTGCGGGATTTTTGCCCCGGCTAGGTTTGGAAACACGAGAAATCCGAACGCAATCCACGGAACGGCCTTCAAAAGGAACTGAACAGGAGACCTGTGGCGCAACTCAGGCCCCCCGCTTCGGACGCAGCATATTCACGCGAGGCTCCACCTTTTCGAATTGCGCGCGGCCCAGCTTGGAGCCATAAATCGCCCTTTCTGAAAGCAAAAAGAGGTCGGGATTTTTTGTCTTTTCGCGGATTTCCCTCAAAAATGGGCGAACCTTGGCAAACATGAAATACAGCTCTCCGCAGAAGGCGGGCTCAAAGAACAATTTCTCGTTGATTAGGCCATTCAAGACGAAAGTGGTGGCAATACCCCAATAACTTCCGACTTGGCGCAGCCAGTTGTTCTCTTGCGAGCCAAAATCCATAGCCACTTTCATGAAATCATCAGCGCAAGTTGGCCAAAACGTTGTGAGCCACCACTGGCGCGCCTTACGCATTTCCGGCTCGCGCCTGAGATTGTAGAGTTCCAGGATCAGTCGTGCCTCTTCGACCGTCGGCTTTTTTGCCATTTTTTCCTCCGGATCTTCGGTGAGGACATTCTACCTTTGGCAGGCGGGTTTTGCCGTGGTCTAACTTCGCGGGGTTTCTCAGCCGTTCGTCGTGCTGGCGCGCAACTTGAAACGTTGGATTTTTCCGGTGACCGTCTTGGGAAGCTCCGTGCAGAAGCGCACTTCGCGCGGGACTTTGTGGGAAACCAGGCGCGCCTTGACGTGACTGCGAATCTCTTCGGCTAGTTGGTTCGAACCCTCGCAGCCCGCGCGCAAAGTGACGTGTGCCACGGCATAGGTTAGCCCGCGCGCATCCGTTACGCCAACAACGGCCGCTTCCGCCACATGGGGATGACCTAGAAGCGCATTCTCCACTTCCACGGGCGAAACCCACATGCCGGCGACTTTCAACATGTCGTCCGCTCGGCCGCAGTAGTGGTAATAGCCATCGGCATCACGCAAAAACTTATCTCCGGTGACGACCCAGTCGCCACGTCTGGTCCTCGCGGTCAGCTCGGGAATTCGCCAATACTCCGCGAACGCGCTGGCGCCACGTACCCAGAAGTTGCCAATCTCTCCCACAGGCGCTTCGTTCCCTGCATCATCCACAATTCTTGCTTCATACCCCGGAACAGGCGTGCCACAACTCCCGGGCTTGCATTTGCCGGGGCGGCTAGAGACGAAGATATGCAGCATTTCTGTCGAACCGATGCCATCGAGGATTTCCAAGCTGGTGGCCTGCTTCCAGCGGTCAAGAATCTCTGTGGGCAGTGTTTCGCCAGCGGAGACACACAACCGGACGGAGGAAAAATCGAGGCGCCGGACAGCGGTTTCCCCCTCTCTGAGGAGGGCTGCATAGAAAGTCGGCACGGAGAAGAAAATCGTGGGCCGATACCTGGAAACCAATTCCAAAACGTGCGCCGCGCTAGTGCGCTTCGGATTCAAAATAGTGCTAGCGCCAAATGCCAGCGGGAAATACATGCCATTTCCCAACCCATAGGCAAAAAAGAGTTTCGAAGTGGAAAAGGTCACATCGTCCGCGCGCAATCCAAGAACGCCTTCCGCGTAATTGCGCGTAGCGACCAGCATGTCGATGTGGCGATGCACCGCCGCTTTGGGCGTTCCGCCGCTTCCGGAGGTGTAAAGCATAAAGGCTGAGTCGGTGGCTGAGGTCTTCGTTGACAAAAGAGTATCCGAGGCCGACGCAATCCAATCGTTCCAGATTGCGCAGGACACTCCGTGGGTCTCAACTTGTCCTTCTGTGACCACGACAATCGGCATTTGCGGCCGTTCGCTGGAGGCAGGCAGGAAAGCTTCAAGCGCTTCGCAATGAACGATGGCTGCGCGCGGTTCGCTATTTTCAATGTAATGGATGTAATCTGCTGACCGCGCAAATGGGTTCACTGGCACAGCCACAGCACCGATTTTCGCCGTCCCGAAAAAAGCAGCAATGAATTCCGCCGAGTCCGGAAGCACGATGAGGACGCGGTCGCCGCGAGATACACCTAGTTCAAACAGCGCATTCCCAACGCGATTTGCGAGCGCCGCGAGTTCAACGTAGTTCACCCGATAGGGCTCTCCAGCGATGGCCGTTTTCTTTGGATGGCGGGAAGCAGGCGCGTCCAGAAAGTACTCCGCAATATTGAACTGCTCTGGAAGGTCCGCAGACAGAAATGGTTCCGAGGGAATCGCGGTCATATTTACTTCGCTACCGCTGCTTTACTGAGCTGACGCCGTTGCTCCGGTAATACGGATTTTGTACCAAGCCGTTCCAGCGGGATAGAGGGCGTCGTTGACTTCTGAATTTTTCTGCCCGCCGGGTTCAATGGTTATGGGAATAGTGCCTTTATTGACGAGGATGGAATTGTTGTTGGCATCGACGTAGGTGGTCTCGTACTGAATATTGCTATAGCTAAAGGACGGGGATTTATTTTCAATGCTTACTAGCCAAACGGCGGTTGTGCCCGTGCGATCCTTATTCATGGTGGCGCGCTGAACCTTCAGGTCGCGCATGGGGTCTGCATCTTTTGGCTGTGCTTGTGCAGTCGCGCTTGTCTTGGACGAAGCCGCTGCGCGTTGGTCGTGCGTGGAACGAAAGTAAATGACGGCTGCGGCAATAAGCAAGACGGCCACTACCGCGAGGCCTACCCACATACCTTTTGGAGCCGTTGATTTTTCTACTTCCTCTGTGTCCTCAAACATAGAAGCCCCCTCTCTCTGCCCCGGCAGTCCTTGCAGGACGTACTCGTTCCAATGACGGGAAAGCAGCAAGAGCCGTTCTGCAAGTGAAAGTGGCGGTCGCGCCGGAGAGCGTCCCCCGCCTCGGGGCGAGAGCCGCATTACAAATACCACTGATAGGCAGGGAAGTCCATCATCGGAATGAGCCACTTCCGGTTCGCAGTGCCCTCGTCAGTCTTCTCCGATGTCTTCTTTCCAGACTTCGGGATGCGCTCTTACATATTTCGAGAGTAGATCGATGCATTCGCGAGAATGTAGATCGATCACTTCGGTGCCATTCTCGCGCAACCAATCGATGCCGCCCTGAAAGTTCACCGATTCCCCGACGACGACCGTCCCAATCCCGAATTGCCGGATCAATCCGCTGCAATACCAGCAAGGAGCAAGCGTTGTGACCATGATTTTGTCGCGGTAGCTGCGCTGGCGGCCGGCGCGGCGGAAGGCGTCGGTTTCTCCGTGCGCGGAAGGATCACCTTCTTGGACACGCCGATTATGGCCCTTGCCCAAGAGCCTGCCTTCGCGAGTAAAAAGAGCTGCGCCGATGGGAATTCCACCTTCGGCAAGTCCCGTGCGAGCTTCTTCGAGCGCTGTTTCCAACATCGCTTCGTATCTTTTCGAGTTTTTGGTCACGTTGGTAGCCACGTATGCTCTCCACTCGAGCTTTTTCATTCCGTACGACTGGCTAAAGGAAAAACGCGCACGAGCAAAAGGTGCGTCGGCCAGAATATAACCGCTATGCTCCCGGCCAGGATAACTGCTAGGTGCGCTGGGGCGGGCCCCCACGCACGGTGCAATAAAGGATCCTGAAACGCATAGTTCATGTTGAACTGTGGCGATAGAAACCGCGAAAAGACCAGCAAGATTCCGGTAATCGCCGTTTGCAATCGCAAGGCCCGTCGGTCGTAGCCCAAAACCTGCAGGGCCCAGAGCAGAACAATTGGCAAAACGACATGGAAGCAGGAGAGCAAGCGAAGCCACAGGGCGTAATGGTCATCCCACATATATTCCGTGCCGCCCACCAGGTGGTGGCCGACTATGATTCGCCAGAGAACGTCCAAGCTCCACAAGACTCCGACAAGCGGCGCAAGCAGCGCTTGGCTCGAAACTAACAGAGATTGCCGGAACCACAGCCCGAGGCAGGCAATCACTACGCTGACGTCACAAAGGTGCAGCATGTTCCGCCAGCCCCAGAACCAGGTGTAGAGAGGGAACCAGGTCAGCACCCAGACCAGGGCCGCCCAGCGAGCTACGGCAAAGAATTTTGTTTCTGTGGACATGGGCTCATTCGAACGCTAAATCCGCCAAAGCGTACCACACGCTCCAATATGGAGCTTGGACAGTTCTAGCGTTGGCTTGAGCATGACGCGCACATGTATCCAAAAGCCCAGCCCGACAACGCGGACCGTTTGCTCGATTGGCTGCGACAGCGAGAAGACGAGATGTCTGCGCTGTTAGTCGATCTCATTGCCGTCCCAACAGAAAATCCGCCGGGGAATCATTATCGTGAGCTTGCCGAGGTTTTCGAGAGCCGAGCCGAGAGCTTGGGCTTGCGCGTGGAACGGATTGTTTCGCCTTCGCGCGATGGCGCTACGGATGAATTTCCAGCCTGTCTATCCGTCGCCTACGGGCAAGGGGAGCGCACTTTCTATTTTCATGGCCACTATGATGTAGTTCCCGCGCAATCCCGGGAGCAATTCCGGCCACAGCGTAAAGAGCATTTCGTATTTGGCCGCGGCGCCTGTGATATGAAAGGCGGAATCGTGTCCATGATGTACGCGATTCTGGCGCTGAAAGAATGCGGCGTGGATCTGAATGGCAAGGTCACAATGCTTTTGGTTCCGGACGAAGAAACGGGAGGCGCTCGTGGTTCCGCGCTACTCGCAAAGCAAGGAATTCTAGGCAGAAATGGTGTCGGCATGCTGCTCGCTGAACCTACCAGCGGGGTGGTTTGGAACGCCAATCGCGGAGCTGTCTCTTTTCGCGTGCAAGTTTTTGGCAAATCGGCTCACGTAGGCCTCCAGCATCAGGGGGAGAACGCGTTCGAACGCATGCACGAAGTTATTAAGCGTCTTCAAGAACTGAAGCGCGAGGTGGAGCAACGCACAACTAGCCTGAACATTGGCGCGGGCCAGGCGCGCAATTCCATCCTGATGCTGGGCGGGCAGAGCGGCGGCGGAACGAACTTCAACGTCGTGCCGGAAACCTGTTGGTTCACCATCGACCGCCGTATCAATCCAGAAGAAGACTTAGCTGAAGAAAAAGGAAGGTTGATTGCCATCCTCGAAGAGTGCCGCCGTCGAGGGATACCGCTCGAATGGGAAATCCTGCAAGAAGGGGACTCGGCTGCATGCCCTGAAGGAAACGCGGTGGGCCAGGCGCTCGCTCAAGCAATTCACGAAGTGACACAAAAGCCAGCTTGCTTTCAACTCTGTCCCGGCTTGCTGGAGAACCGCTTCTACGCCGCGCAGGGTGTCGCGAGTTACTCCTATGGTCCAGGACTCCTTTCGGTCGCGCATGGTCCGAATGAGTATGTCGACCTGCGTCGAGTCATAGAATGCGCCGGAATCTACGCCCTTACTGCCATGGCGGTTTTAAGAAGGAAAAAAGCGCTAACCCCGTCTTGATCTGTCCCCGAACCCAGGATCAAGACCAAAGGACAGGCCTTTCCAGAATGAAACAAATGCTAAATCATTGATCGAAAGGAAGTTCTTTTAACACGGACGGGCTTTATCTGATTCGTCACCTTTAAAGTCCAGTTGCCCAAAAGTACTATTCACGTTTTCCACAGGATTTACCATTATCTCTGCGTATGCCCAACCTCTACTTCTGCCAGCCACACGCCAAAAACCAGGGGATGTTGAGGGCAGTCCTTTCTGTGAATGAGTGTGAAGCTGTCATGAAGCGCCACCCGGCTACCTACGTCGGTGAAGACTTTCCCCGACTTAGCAAAGATTCCGCAACAGGCCAGGACTTTGCGGTGATTCGTTTTCATCCAGAAGAAAAAACGGCGGCTTGGCGGCCCGGCTATTACCGTCTGGATTCAGACCTCAACAAGCTCAACGAGTCGCTCCTTGCCCTTTCTCGCTAAATGCATCGGTGCCTTTTCGCGTTGGTGAGTTACAACCGCCTGTCGTTCCTTTTCTTCCACCATGCAAGGGCTATTGCTGACTACGCCACATGGTAGTACTGCGGGTCTATCGACCCCCACATATTGCTTTTCCAAAATGGCCACACATCAGCGAATTCTAGTTCACCCCCCACCTGGTTGAATTAGAGCCCCGGGTTCCTGGTCGAACTGATGTATGGAGGCCCAGGTGAAACAACACATTATGTTGCTAAGGTTGCCCCTCCTAATCTTGGGAATAGGCGCTGCGGTGCTCCTGTCCCCGGCTTGCAAAGCCCAGTCGGAAATCAGTCCGGACCATTTCGATGGAACGGATTCCTGGGCTGTCGCCGCAAAAACGGTTCACGCGCCCGTGCAAAAGCAGGCTGTTGCGAAAGCCTCGCTGCAGACCAAGAGCCAGAAAACTGGGCAAGCTTCTGCGTTTCAGTTGGCAGCAGCTCGTGAGGTGGGGAAGCCCGCCGGCCGTGAATCCGTAGCGGTAGACCGCAAGCGCCAGACAGCCACGCGCACCTCGGAAAAGCAGTAGCCCGCCCGCTAAGGCTTCTGCAGCTAAGGCTTTGACGTGTGAGGATTGTCTCTGCTTCTAAGCTTCTTTCTGCGGCAAGCTCTGGGGGCCTTGCTGCTTGCGTGTCATGTCCTTACAAAGTCCGTGACGGAAGGAAATTTCCCTCAGTACCATGGTTTTAAGCTTTCCTCTTCAAGTGAGTGAACGAATGCCCCCAGAGGGTGTGCGCCGCAGCAGCCGAATCCCCAAAGAGATCAATATTCTCTTGGTTGGCAGCGACATCGAAGGCAAGGTTTTCTCTGAACAAACGAAAACGGTGTTGCTCAGCCGCCATGGAGCAGGCATTGTTTCCCGCTACAAGCTTTCTGCCGAGCAGGAATTGATCCTCCGCCGCCTCGATACCAACAAAGAGACCGAAGTGCGCGTTGTCGGCCAGATCGGGGTCGAGAGCGAAGTCTATACCTACGGCGTAGCTTTTCTGGACTCAACGAAGAATTTTTGGGGCATAAAATTCCCCGTGCCTTCTGAGGTCGAGAAGCAAATGCAGGTTGCGACGCTCGAGTGCGCTAGCTGCCAGAGCCGCGAAACGGTCGAGCAGAGCGATTTGGAATCGGATGTGTATCTGGTCAACGAGGGAATTGTCCGCTTCTGCAAGAAGTGTGGCTCATCCACGTTCTGGAAGCGTGCATCCGAGGACACGGAAGAAGCGCCCGCCGTGGTGGAAATGGTTCAGAGCCGTTCGATGGGCTGGGTCGATGAGGAAGGAGCGGGGCCTTCCCCGGTTGCCGTCGCGGCTCCCCCGGAGCCTGCACCGGCGGCGCGACGTGACAACAGGCGCAAACACGTGAGAACGAAGGTGAACTTCAAAGCGTGCATCCGAAGCTTTACCAACGGCGACGACATTGTGACTTGCGAAGATGTTTCACGCGGCGGGCTGTGTTTCAAAAGCCGAAAGCCCTATGTCGAAAAATTCAAGATTGAAGTTGCCGCGCCGTACGCGCCCGGAGGGCAGAACCTTTTCACTCCCGCCGAGATTGTCTACGTTCACGAGCTAAAGAACGAAAAGAAGTTCCGCTGCGGCATTGTCTATCTGAAGGGCGGAAAGCGCCGGTAGTTCGAAGGAAGCCCGCATTCCAGTTCTTCCTTGCTATCAGAGATTCGAGGAATCAAATGGCTTCGGGAATAACTCACGCATCGGAATCACTTCCATCTTTCCCTTAAGATCGGCAAGAATCACCGGAACGTCGCCGCAGAATTCCCAGATGAGTTGGCGGCAGGCGCCGCAGGGCGGCGTCAGCGAGTCCGTGTCCGTCACCACGGAAATCGCGTCGAAGCCTCGTTCGCCTTCGCTAATCGCTTTGAATAGGGCCACGCGTTCTGCGCAAACGGTTAAGCCATAAGTTGCATTTTCCACGTTGCAGCCGCCGAAAATTCTGCCCGAAGTGGCGCGCAACGCGGCGCCTACGCGAAAGTTTGAGTACGGCGCGTGGGCGTTCTCTCTCGCCTGCTTGGCCGCGGAAATCAACTTATCGTATTCGCCCACACTCTTTCCCTTCTTCAAAACCTTTCATGCGATCGCTTCCGCGATGCGCGGAATCACCGCCTTCAGCAAACTGATGAATTGCCCCTTGACGCGCTCGGCCGTTTCAAGGACTTCCATGTGATTCAGCGGCTGGTCCAGAATCCCCGCCGCCGCATTCGTCACACAGGAGATGCCAAGCACACGCAAACCGCTGTGGCGTGCCGCAATCACCTCTGGCACGGTGGACATGCCGACCAGGTCAGCTCCGATCGTTCGCAAATAGCGGATCTCCGCAGGCGTCTCATAGCTGGGCCCCGCAAGTGCGCCGTAGACACCTTCATTCATGGTGATTCCCAGCCGATTTCCTTGGGCAACGGCGATCTCGCGAAATTTGCGATCGTATGCGCTGGTCATGTCATGGAACCGCAAACCGAACCGCTCGTCGTTTGGGCCCGTCAGCGGATTGACGCCCTGCAAATTGATGTGGTCGCTGATCACCACAAGTCTTCCCTGGGTGAACTCTCGTTTGATGCCGCCCGCCGCGTTCGTCAAGATGACCGCTTTTACTCCCATGCGTGCGAAAACGCGAATGGGGAATATCACTTCCTTCGCTGAGTATCCCTCATAAAGATGTACGCGGCCCTGCATTCCCGCTACCGGTACGGTTCCCACTTTTCCAATCACCAGCTGGCCCGCATGGCCGATGGCCGTCGAGCGCGGGAAGTAAGGAATCTCTGCGTAAGGAATTTTCGTTGCACCGGTGAATTCATCGGCGAAAGCGCCCAGCCCCGAACCAAGAACGAGAGCAATCTGAGGCCGCAGCTTAGTTCGGGAAAAAACGAATTCAGCGGCAAGGCTGGCGCGCTCGAATTCTCCGGGCAGCCCGGACAATTCTTTGGGAGCCGTGGCGGGTTTTTGGCCTGCGACTGTCTTCTTCCGCCGGGCTTTCTTCGAACTCATGTAAACATTCCGACAATCGACGCGGACATCAGATTGGCCATTGTTCCCGCGAGCATAGCGCGAATCCCAAATTTCGCGAGTTGTCCGCGCTGTTCGGGTGCCAGCGCGCCGATTCCCCCGATCTGAATGCCGATCGAGCTGAAATTCGCGAAGCCGCACAGCGCAAAAGTGGCTATGGTAAACGACCTCGGGTCGAGGGTGCTTTTCAAAGCTCCTAATTGCTGAAAGGCCACCAATTCATTGATGACCATGCGCGTGCCCAACAAGTTTCCCATGATCTTGCAATCGTGCCAGGGAATTCCGATGATCCACGCAATCGGCGAAAGAACCCAGCCAAACACCCGTTGCAGGCTGTCCGGAAACCACGCAGCGTGATTGTGTCCCCATCCCATCATCGCGTTCACCAGCGCAAGCAGCGCGATGAAAGTCACCAGCATGGCGCCGACGTTCAATGCCAGATGCAGACCGTCAATCGTTCCGCGCGAAACGGCGCCAAGAACGTTCGGCTCCTTTTCCATTTCCGGCATTTCCACCCGGCCCGCCGTGAGCGACTGCTCCGTCTCCGGCACCAGCATCTTGGCCATCAGCAGTGTTCCCGGAGCAGTCATGATCACCGCTGCCAGCAGGTGCTTGGCCTCAATGCCAAACGCGATGTACGCCGCCATGATCCCGCCCGAGACGTGCGCCATTCCACTGGTCATCACGCACATCAGCTCGGATTTTGTCAGCTTGTTAAGGAATGGCCGAATGGTGAGCGGCGCTTCCGTTTGTCCCATGAAGATGCTCGCCGCAACGTTCAACGATTCCGCGCCGCTCGCGCCCATCACGCGCGTCATCACCCACGCGGCTCCTCGAATTATGAGTTGCATCACGCCGATGTGATACAGCACGGCAAAAAACGCCGCAATAAAAATGATCGTGGGTAGCACTTGAAACGCGAAGGAGAACCCGAACGACGAAATTTTCTTCCCGATCTCGCCGAACACAAATTCCGAACCTGCGTAGGAAAAACTCAACAATCGGTTTACCGCATCACCCGCGGCTTGAAAGATTTTCCGGCCAAGTTCGAATCGCAGAACAAAAAACGCAAAGGAAATTTGCAGCCCCAGCCCCCACAGCACCGTTTTCAGCCGGATCGCCTTGCGCTCCGTGGAAAACAAGTACGCCAGGCCAATCATGCTCGCGAGGCCCAGTAATCCTACGAATCGTCCCATTCGTTCTCCTTTGCGGTCTCGGTTCTCGTCACTCCAAGCTTGGCAGCACGCTACGCGCCAATGATTCTGCGCACCAATGGCCGTTTTTCACTTGGCGGACGGTCACCAATTGCATAGCTGCCTGCAATCAGATTTTTGGCTTCGGCAAGTTTGGCGTCGCTATTGTAATGAATCGTCACTAATTTTTCGTTTTTTTCGGCGCGGTCGCCAATGCGTTTGTGAAACTCCAGTCCGACGGCGTGATCGATCTTGTCTTCTTTCTTTTCCCGGCCTCCTCCGAGCATTGCCAGCGCCGTGCCGAATTGCTCGCAGTTCGTGGCGGTGATGAATCCTCCCTTTGCGGCGGCAACTTCTTCGTGAAAACGCGCCTGCGGCAAGCGTTCTGGCTCGTCCACGACCCGCTCGTCGCCTCCTTGCAGGCGAATCCCTTGACGCAGTTTTTCCAATGCCTTCCCCGTGGCGACCATTGCCTCCGCAAGCCGCCGGCCCTCTTCCACACTTTTTGTCTTATCGCCCAGAAAAAACATCCACGCAGATAGTTCCAGGCTCAGGTCACGGAGATCGTCCGGTCCGCGGCGCTTCAGCACTTCCAGCGATTCCCACACTTCATTTGAATGTCCTGCCATGCGGCCCAGCGGCTGGTCCATGTCCGTGATCAGCGCCACCACTTTCTTGCCCATGCGCTTCCCCGTTTCCACCATCACCTGGGCAAGCTGGACAGAATCTTCTTCTTTCTTCATAAACGCCCCGGAACCGGTCTTCACGTCCAACACCAAAGCATCGATCCCCTCGGCAAGTTTTTTGCTCATGATGGACGCGCAGATCAACCCGATATTCTCGACGGTGGACGTAGCATCGCGCAGTGCGTAGATCTTTTTATCTGCTGGCGCAATTTCCGCGGTTTGTCCAATCAAACCCATCCCGCATTCGCGAAGAACTCGGCGAAATTCCGCCAATGACAGATTCACGTTGAAGTTCGGAATGGCCTCCAGCTTATCCAGCGTTCCGCCCGTATGCCCTAGGCCGCGGCCGCTGATCATCGGCACCGTCAGCCCGCCGGCAGCAACAATGGGCGCCAAAATCAGCGAAGTTTTGTCACCGACGCCGCCCGTCGAGTGTTTGTCCACCTTTTTCCCAGGAATGTCGGAGTGATTTAGCACTTCTCCGGAATGCAGCATCACTTCGGTGAGCTCTGCAAGCTCCGCGCGATTCATTCCGCGAATCCAAACGGCCATCAGCCATGCGGCCATTTGGTAATCGGGAATTTCTCCGCGCGTGTAGCCTGACACGAGGAACTCAATTTCTTCGCGGGAGAGTTCCCCGGAATCCCGTTTCTTGCGGATCAGGTCGACGGCGCGCATGCGTGTGGAAAGCGCTGGCGAGCGTAGCATCCGTCCCAGCAAGCGTCAACGGAATGCGGCGTTTCTATTGCAGAACCGTTACAGCGGCTGCCCCACATCCGGTGGCAGGTTCGTAATTTGCCCCGACACCACGTGCCATCCGCTCGCTCCGTTCAGGTATACATGGATCACGCGCATCTGGTGACTGAAGTGCTGCCCTTTGCGCATGAATCGCGAGGACCACAAGCACGTAGCAATGGCCATATCCTGATAGATTTGCACCTTGATATCCGAAGTGACGAAAGATTCGTACTTGACTGTGTCAGATTCAATCAAGGCAATCCACTGAGCCTTGTTCACTTGTTCGCCGTGCGAAAGCGTACCCGCGAAATCGTCGCTGTATACCCGCCGGAAATAACTGCTATTCCTCAGCCCGATGGCATGCCCTGCCTCCCTTTCCAGGCTGACGATTTCTTGTCGCTTCAGCTCAGGATCCAAAGGTTGAGTAACGCAACGGAGAATGCAAGCATCGCGCTCAGCTGCGCGCTCATCTTTCTGCGATGAGCCTTGGGCAAGCAGTACCACCGCAGCTGCCGCTGAAATAGCTGCAAACTTAATCATGGCCCATACTCTCCTCCGTCCGTCTGCATTCCGGTAGATTATAGGAGAAAGCTGGGACGCCAAATCTTGACGTTCCGCGAGTTGTCGAATCTGCTAGAATCTGGCTCCGCCGTTCAGGTCCCCCTGAAACAAATTTTGGCGTAATGG
>JAWOLO010000112.1:0-2815 GCA_033853375.1 Terriglobia bacterium | reverse complement strand
GACATTCTTGCTGGTAAGCAATTTCTTGCGCTCAACGACGCCGACGATGAAGCCGGCTAGATCGTATTCCCCCGGAGGATAAAAGCCCGGCATTTCCGCGGTTTCGCCGCCAATGAGCGCGCAGCCTGCTTTGCGGCAAGAGCGGCTCATGCCTTCGACGAGTTGCTCGACTACCTGCGGCTCGAGCTTGCCCATCGCCAAATAGTCGAGAAAAAACAGCGGTTCGGCGCCCTGCACCAAAATGTCATTGATGCAGTGATTGACTAGGTCGCCGCCGACGGTGGAGTGCACGCCCATGGCCATGGCCACTTTGAGTTTTGTGCCCACGCCGTCGGCGCTGGAGACCAGCACGGGCTCTTTCCATTTCTTGTAGTCCAGGGAGAAGAGGGCGCCGAAGCCGCCGATGCCTCCGAGCACGCCAGGAGTAAACGTGCGGCTGGCATGATGCCGGATGCGCTGCTTGGCTTCATCGGCGACCGCAATATTTACCCCGGCATCGGCGTATTTCATAGGCGGCGTGACCCGTGTTCCGTGTTCCGCGAAGGCGCAACGCAACGTTGGAATGTGGCGTTAAGAAGGCGCGCTAGGAACAAAATGCCGATCCAAAAACCGGCTAAGCACCAGAATCAGAAAAATGCGAGCCCGAAGACTCGTATTGCACGTAACGGGTCTGAAGACCCGCCACTACAATTAACAACCACGAGTCTCGCCAGTTGGAGCCGGACGCCTCGACAGGGTCGGGGTAAACGCCAACCGCGAAAGACCCGCGCACAGCAAATTCAGAACCAAAAGAACGGGTCTAAAGACCCGCCACTACGACAATGGCGCAGCACAGGGAGCGGCGCGACTTGCAAAGTATAACTTAACCGGTGTTCCTCAGAACGTGCGGAAAATCCGCTTCCAGCGCACCTCGCCGGGATGCAAGATTGCGTTCGCATAAGCAAAGAAGCGCTCGCGGAACTGGCCCGGCTCCCAGGCTTCCGGCGAAACGTCGAGGGACATATAGATCATCACCGGCGTGCCGATGATGTCGCTTCGCGGGACACAGCCCCAAAAGCGGCTGTCATAAGAATTGGCGCGATTGTCTCCCATCACGAAATAACAGTCGGCCGAAACTTTGTACGGCATGTGCAATTCGTAAGGCTCCGTGGGCCCGGTGGTGTACTTTTCGACCAGGCGCTTGCCATTGATCCAGACAGAGCCATCGTGAATGTCAATGGTATCGCCGGGAAGGCCTATGACGCGCTTCACGTAGTCCGGAGTGTCCGGAGCAAAAGGGGGCTTGAAGATAATCACTTGCTGGCGCTTGGGATTGCGCCACAGAGGAATGTGCCAGTTGGTGAAGGGAATCCCAGCGTCGTAGCCGATGCGGCTCATGATGAGGTGGTCGCCGATGAGCAGCGTGTTTTGCATCGAGCCGGAGGGGATGACGCGCGCCTGACCCACGGCGCCGTTGATGAGCAAAAATACGAGTCCCACCCAGAACCAGGCGATCACCTCGCGCTGGATCTTTGTTTTCATGGGGACGTTCGCTTCTGCTTTTTTGGGTTTTTCCGTCTTTTCTGTTTTTTCTTTTTCAGCTTTCACGATGCACCACCACCTGCCCTTCTGTGGACGCAGGTTCACCTTCTATTGTAACCGAAGCGCCGGTCAGTTTTCCGTTGGAAGTGGGTTCACGGACTTCCAATTGCACCAGGTCCGTCGGGTAAACACCCGTATAGCACGACGTGCAAAACCGGCCTTCGGTGTCGGCGACAGCTTGCTTCAGGGAAGGAAGAGAGAGGTAGCCGAGCGAATCCGCGCCGAGGAATTTACAGATTTCCTCGGGAGACTTCGACGAAGCAATCAACTCTTCGCGCGTGGGTGTGTCCACGCCGTAATAGCAGGGCGAAATCGTGGGCGGGCAACTGATGCGCACGTGAACTTCTTTAGCGCCCGCTTCGCGGACCATGCGAACAATTTTGCGGCTGGTCGTGCCTCGGACGATAGAGTCGTCCACGAGCACGACGCGCTGGCCTTCGATGAGGCTGCGCACAGGATTGAGCTTGAGCTTGACGCCAAAATTGCGAATGGCCTGCGACGGCTCGATGAACGTGCGGCCGATATAATGATTGCGAATCAGGCCCATGCGGAAAGGAATCTTGGATTCGAGCGCATAACCCACGGCGGCTGGTACGCCGGAGTCGGGCACGGGGACGACGATATCGGCTTCGACGGGATGCTCGCGGGCGAGCAGGCGGCCCAGCATTTCACGGCTCTGGTTGACGGAGCGGCCGAAGATGATGCTGTCCGGGCGGGAGAAGTAGACATGCTCGAAAATGCACTGCTGATGAGGCTTTGACGGAGCGAAATGGATGGACTCGATGCCGCATTTGGAGATGCGCACCATTTCGCCAGGCTCGATTTCGCGGACATATTGCGCGTTGAGCAAATCGAACGCGCAGGTTTCGCTGGCGACGAGCCAGGCCGTGGAGCCGCCGGGAGTTGAGAGTTTGCCGAGAACGAGCGGGCGGAAGCCGCGAGGATCACGCACGGCGTAAAGCTCGTCGGTGGTGAGAACCAGAAGCGAATAGGCGCCCTCGACTTGATTGAGAGCATCGCCGAGCGCGCCGGAAAGATTGCGAGCCTGCGAGCGCGCGAGAAGATGGACGATGACTTCGGTGTCGCTGTTGGTCTGGAAAATGGAGCCGCGATGCTCGAGCTTGCGGCGCCACTCGGCGGCGTTGGTGAGATTGCCGTTGTGCCCGAGCGCGACCTTGCCCTTGTTGCAATCGATCAGGATGGGCTGAGCGTTGAGAAGAGCTTTGTCGCCGGC
>JAWOLO010000111.1:0-9281 GCA_033853375.1 Terriglobia bacterium | reverse complement strand
GAAAGAGCGTAGACAAACGCCCTGGTGTTGTTTACCGTAACGGTGTGGCTGGCACGCGCGTGGGCAGCCCTGGAGAGGCACATCATGAAAAGTCTGTTTGTGTCTGCATTCCTGCTGCTGGGGGCGGTCTGCGGATCACAGGCGCAAGTCAACATGACGAAGCCTGTCCTTGACACGGATAACGTGGCGCCGGATTTTTCCGCGACATCGGCGGCGAAGGTTACGCTTCCTGATTTCCTTGCTGTCGCTGACTCGTTCTCTCAACCGGCGGCCAATTGGCCACGTACGTATTTGGTTTCCAATCTAAGCACCGCAGTGATAGCGGAACCTGTTCCCTCAAAGCCGGCGGCTCCATCGCCCCAACCCAGATTTGTTTATGGAGGCCGAGATGACTATCGTTGGGAACTCGGCGTGGCCTTCGTGTGGTTCCGTTTCCGGTCCTCGGTTTTCAATTCTAACGAATTCGGCGTAAAGCCTTCGGTTACTTATTATCTGAACGAGTGGCTAGGCGTCGAAGGGAGCTTTACAGGCGCATTTGGCGGAGCCGTCGGTGCTGGCGGTCATGATGCAAAAATAGCAGTCTACGGCGGCGGCCCCAAGGTGGCTTGGCGCCAGAATCGCTGGGAGCCGTGGTTGCATGCGATTTTTGGCGCCGGTCACGAAGGCCCGCAAACAGCGCCCGGCGGCCGCAACTCGTACACCATGCAACTCGGCGGGGGCGCCGATTACCGCACGAACCCGCATCTTTCCTACCGTGTGGAAGCTGACTACGTTCAAACTGGCTTCTTCCACCAAACGCAGAACAATTTACAGTTTGCGGCGGGAGTCGTCCTTCATTTCTAACTGAGCAGCGGAGAATAGGCCTCGAGAATTAGAGATGCCCTAACAAGCTCCCAAAAGACGAAGCCCTACCAGATCTTGCAGGCTTGCTCACGCACCATCGCTTCGCCATGCTTGCATCCAAACGCCTTTGCAAATTCCGCCATGTTGGACAGCGGGCCGTTGGCGCGGAATCTTCCCAACGGATGCGGGTTGGTGTTGGCCATCAAGCGTGCATATTCGAGCCGTTCGTTAGCGCCCCACACCTGTGCCCAGCCCAGAAAGAAGCGCTGCTCCGGAGTGAATCCATCGAGGTCGGGCGGCCGCGGCTTGCCCTGCAGCGATTTTTCGTACGCTGCGTAAGCGATCGCCAGTCCGCCCAAGTCCGCGATACTTTCGCCGAGGACCAACTTTCCGTTTTCGTGCAAGTCGCCGTCAACGACATATCCGTCGAACTGATCGGAAACGCATTTCGCGCGCGATTGGAAATTCTTGAGATCTTCCCGCGTCCACCAATCTTTCAAATTGCCCTTGCCGTCGAATTTGCTGCCGTGGTCGTCAAAGCCGTGTGTGATTTCGTGGCCGATCACGGCTCCCATTCCGCCGTAATTCACCGCGTCATCGGCATTTGGATCGTAAAAAGGTGGCTGCATGATTCCAGCAGGAAAGACAATCTCATTCATGCTGCTGTTGTTGTAGGCATTCACCGTGGGAGGCGTCATGCCCCACTCCGTGCGATCGACGGGCTTGCCGATTTTGTTGAGCCGCCGCGCGAAATCAAATTCTGCAGAGCGCTCCACGTTCTCCTCGTACGAGGCCCGGTTAATTTTCAGCGCCGAATAATCGCGCCACTTGTCGGTGTAACCGATTTTTACGGTGAAAGCTTCGAGTTTCGCGATGGCGTGAGCGCGGGTTTCGGGTCCCATCCACGGCAGAGTTTGCAGGTCGTTTCGCAGCGCCGCGAGCAAATTGTGAACCATCTCGAGCGCGCGGGCTTTGGCGGCCGGCGGAAAATACTTTTGCACATAAGCTTGCCCCAACGCTTCGCCCAAGTTGCGGTCCGTCGACTGCACGCAACGCTTCCATCGCGGCTGAATTTCCTTCGCGCCGGTTAGCGTCTTGCCGCGAAAATCGAAGTCTTCATTGACAAATTTCTCAGCCAGACTGGGGGCAGCGGAGTTCACCAAATGCCACCGCAAATAGGTCTTCCAATCGGCGATCGGCGTCGCGGTCAACTGCGCGTCAAGAGACTTGAAGAAATCGGGCTGTCCGACATTGATCTCCTTTAATTCCGGATGGCCAACGGCTTTGAAATAGGACTCCCAGGAGAAATTTGGTGTGAGCGTCTTCAACTCCGCGAGCGTCATCTTGTGATAGGTCTTGTCCGGGTCACGCAGGTCGGTGTTCTTCATCGAGGCGGTTGCTAGTGCGGTCTCGATTTTCATTACGGTGGCAGCTTCCTGGCCGGATTCATTCGCGGAATCGCCCAGCAGCCCGAACATGTTCGCAACATGCTTTACGTAATCTTCCCTGAGCTTTTGCGATTTCTCGTCCTGCTTCAGGTAATACTCGCGCTCCGGTAAACCCAAGCCGCCCTGAAACGCCGCGCCAATCACCTGCGAGCTGTCCTTGGCGTCTTGCGTCGAGCTGAAACGAAAGAGCACGCCTACGCCCTCGCTCTGCAAACGCGCTGTCTCTGCTTGCAGATCCGCCAAGGCCTGGATGGCAGCGATCTGCGTCAATTCTGCTTCGATTGGCTTGACTCCCGCAGCATCAATAGCCGTTGCGTCCATGCAGCTCGCATAAAAATCTCCGATTTTTTGCTCGTTGGTGCCCGACGCGGCTTTGGCGGTCGCCGCCGCCTCCAGAATTTCCCGCAAATTTTTCTGATTCCTATCGGCAAGCTGGCTGAACGAGCCCCAGACCGAGTACTCCGGCGGAATGGGATTGGCCTTCATCCACCCGCCCATGGCGAACTGATAGAAGTCGTCGCAAGGCTTGCAGGTCTTGTCGAGGTTGGCGGTGTCAAACCCCCAGGACTTGGGCTGGTCCGCTGCTTTCGACGAACCGCGCAGACCGACGCCCGCAAGCCCTACCGCTATTACACCGACGACCGCAAGGATGCTTGCAGAGAAAATTCGTTTGGACATTGCTCACCTCTAGGTAGATGAAGTGTGAATCGGCGCCTGATGCCACTTGCGAAGATCAGCCCGCCTGGCGATCTTCTTGTGAGACGAAAGAAAGGGCGATCGGGTTACCGGAAACTTCCTTCATAGTCGCCTTTCTGAGCAGGATGATCTTCAGCGATTACCGCACCACCGTTCCGTAAAACACGCCTTTCCCGCCCCGCAGATTGCGCCCGTAAGAGAAAACGGCGGTAACTCCACCCAAGATTCGTATTTTGCACTGCAAGCCGGAATCCCACAGCCAGCCCCGCGAGCCAAAGAAGCCCGAGGAATCCGCGATGGCGCCGTTGTCCAAAAACGGCCCGAGTTTCACGCTGAAAAGACCATTCTCGTAGATATTTTTGTCCATCTCCCAGTTTGCAAGGAAGTATCGCCGCCCGAGGGGCGCGGCTCCCTTTCTGCCGTCTGTCGTTCCAGCGTGACCGCGAAGCCAGAGCTCGTTGTCGCGCTCGACTCCCAGTTGGAAAAGCTCGTCAAGCGAAGCTTTCCCTGCGATTGCACCTACGCGAATCTGCCCGCGCATCTCATAATCGTCTCCTTTCGCGTGAGGGAACCAATGTGCCGTCAGCGATCCTCGGACAGCGGCAAAAGGCCCGAGCGTAGTTGCAAACTCACGGCCCGCTTTTGCTTGCAGGAAAGAATCCAACGTGAAGCGGCGTTCGGGAACGCGCGCTAAGGCCCGTTCAACTCCTAGCCAGCCGGCAAGAGAAGTTCCGCCTGTGAAAAATGTGCGCTGCGCCAGCGAGAGCGAACCGCTTGTATTGCGAAAACTGCGATTGGCCGCTTCAGCCCCTGCGTTCCAGCTCCAGCGTCCATTTACGACGTCACGAAACTCAGCGCCCGCTACCACCCGGCGCAGATTCAGGTCCGTCAGGGGAACTGCAGCGCCAAAGAAAGACTGCGACAAGTTCCAATTTTCGTTGCGCGCGTCCGCATAGAACCCCAAACGCAAGCTGGGCTCCCCGTACAGCGGCAGGGAAAGATCGGCAAAGACGCGGCGCTTCTGCGCGTCCCAGCGCAGGAGCGAAGTCACGTTAATAGCCTCATGGCCCAAATTGTAAAATTCCGGGTAAACCGTCGTATACGGCAGACCGCTCAAAAGAGACACGATTCCTTCTGCTTTCGAATTCCCCCAAAGATTTCTCTCTGCCAGGTGTAAGGTCAGATCGTAACTTCCGGATTCGGCAGGCGTCAGTTCAATCCGGCGGCTGGAAAAAATGCCCAGGTTGTCTAATCGAGATTCCGTGGTTAGCAGTGCGTCGCCGGTCAAAACCTGAGGAGCGTTGAATGCCAAAGCGCGATTGCGCAGCGGCTCCGATAATTGCAGCGGCGGCACGAAAGAGACGCTTCGCAGCCGTGGCTTATCTTCTGGATTCCAATACCTCAGCGCCGCTTCGAGGTTTCCTTCGAGGAAATGAATGGTGGCGAGGAATTCGTGCGAGTAGGCGTCTGCCGGATTCAGCTGTAGCGCCGTTTGCAAGTCTTTCTTGGCAAGGCGAAAGTTTTTCTGTTTATAGGCGATGCCCGCAAGCTCGACAGGAAACCGCGAATCCCGCGGCGATTTTCGCGCGCCTGTTTCGAGTGCCAACCTCGCCTCGTTCCATTTCTCCAGGCGAGAAAGCGCCAGCCCGCGCAGCAGGTCTAGCTCTGGAGATTGATCCGCCGGCCCTGCAGAAAGCCGGGCTGCTTCATCCCAATGCGCGGCCTCGAAGGCTTTCTGCGCAGCGGCAAGGCGCGCGTTATCCGGAATGTGGTCCCGGCTAAAGCCCGCGATGCAAAGAAGAAACGATGCCAACAGTGCAAGGAGGAAGCGGATCACGCCGCCTTTTCGGGAACCGCCAGCAACATCCAATTGCGGTTGGACCGCCATTGCTTTTCGAAGTCTGCGCGCTCGACGCGAAGAAGTTTGCCACGAGCCGGGTCATGGATGAAAACCGCATCGTGTTCCCAGTCGATTCCGGTCACCACAACATAGTGCAGCGGCGACTTGGCGCTGCTCGGCTGAAGGCTCACAATCAAAGGGCGTCCGTTCTTCAGGTGTTCCTCCAGGTCCGTCCAGCTTCCGGCCAGCGCAAAAACCAGAAACCCCGAGGCTTTGAGGTAGCTCTCCATGCTGGAAGCAAAGATGCCACGCGCCTTACGCGAATAAAGCTGTTTCTGAATCGCCGTGGCATCCGCGCGCTCGGCATTGATTGGCACGCCATGGGCGTTCCAATATTGGAGGACCATGGAAATGGCTGCGGATCCGCAGCCGTCTTCACTCTGCTTGACGAATGGCACGTCGAGCCAGACTCCTCCGCTTTCCTGAGGCGCAGCTTGCAAAGCGCGCCCCAGAAACAGCGTTAGGAACAAACCGAAAGTCGCCCGCTTCCAACGCGTAACGAACAACTCCGATAGTCAGGGATTAACGCACTGCCAGCGCCAGGATGACGATGCCGAGCGCGATGAGGATAATCCAAAGCATATCGCGGTCGGAAATGCGTCCGGCGGCAAAATCGGCTTGCGCTTGCCGGGAACGCTCCGCCAGCTTGGCGAGATCTTCGTCGCTCAATTGGCCAATGGCCTTGTCCACCTTTTGGTAGTCAAGCTTGGCGGATTTCAACGCCTTTTGGCCCTGGTCGGAAGAAAGCAATGTTCGAACGGCTTCTTCATTCGCTTGACGGGTCTGGGCCGGACGGGCGGCATCTTTACTCAAATCGCTCAAAGAGACGACGTGTTGCTGGTCCTGAGCCCGCGCCGGGACCTCCGCCGCCACGAAAAGCGCGGCGACTCCCAGCAGAGATACACTCCACTTGAGGCGAGAATGCATTCTTCCTCCTGTTGTTTGGCTGGGGCAAAACTAGTTTACGAATTGCCTTGGGCAGTGACAAGAAACTTCTAGCTGCACAATCGATATCCAAATTCCTCTTTGCATCCGCACCATTTCGTCATTTTGCTGGCAGGGGCTGCTGATACTTCGTGGCATCCACGGATTTCCATTCGCCCTTGATGATTCCTGCTCGGATCTGGGCAGCCGTTTTGCCTTTGTGAACCTGTTCGTACGTATAGAGGTCTTCATAGATGCAGGTGCCGCAGCCGGAGCCGTGCTCGCTGGCGAAACAATCCAGCAGACTGGTGTGGCCCTTGCTGCGGTCGCAGTGGCAATAGCAGGGCTGCTGGTAGAGCGTCTTCTTGATTTTCGCGGCAACGGCGTAGGCATTTTGCACCAGGGGTTGGGTAAAAAGTTCCGGCTTCATCGTTTCTGGCAGCTCGCCTTTGGGAGCTTGCGCGTGATAGGCGGGGATATCATTGTCCGCTGCTGACTGTGCCTCTTGCCCTACCGACGATCCGGAGTTCGCACTCAATGGAACGAAGGTGAGCGCCATCGCCACGCCAATTAGGACCGCTGCGCTCCCGACTCCTGCAATTCCCCGCATACCCACCTCCCAGACTTTCTTGCGGCTGGCGTTCTGCAAACCCCAAACCCTATTCTTCTCGAACGAGTCGATGCAATGCAGCAGTATATGCCTCCGACGGCCGTGCTGCGGAAGCCTTTGTTTCAAGATGCCTTGCACGCAGATGCCGTTGCACGCGCCGACCCCAGCCGCGCACAAAGGAAAAATTCAGCGCGCCGCCAATAGCCGAGCTGGCCAGCGGAATCATTCGCCCCACCCACTTTTCCGCAGTCTCCGTTCCGAGCTTCGCCGCCAGAGCCTTTGCCACGCGCGGCCCGATCTTTTCGCACATTTGTTTCCCCGCCAAATCCTTGCCGTAATCAATTCCGGATGCTGCTGCGGCCGCTTTCCACATTTCTATTCGTTGATCGGCTTCGCGCGTTTCGAATCCGTAGAGCAGCACCAGCCGTTGAATCAAGCGCAAAGTAATGATCGTGAGGAAACTCGCATCCGGAACAAGCGTTATCATGCCGCCCAAGCCCAGCCCCGCACCTTCGACAAGGGCGAGCCGTTCCGCATCGCGGATCAGCTTTGCGGCGACAGCATCCAGATGCTCGAGCGGAACATCTTTCATACGCGCAAAATTCGGAACCCACAGTCCATGTTTTTCCGCAAGCTGGCGACGGAAGTCTTCCGGATCGATCTCGATCGACCGCATTCCTCGTAACGCGCCAAACCGCAAGAATCGGCGCGCCACGCGGCCGGTCAAGGAGGCTTCCCTCGCATTGTGTAACTTCGCCATGCCTCTCCGCATCTTACGGCGTTCGAAGTCGCCCTGCAACGGCACAGGACTCACGAGTTGCAGAGTTAAACCCTGGAAGCTCGCGGAAATGGGAGGGTTAGCAGCCGCGCGCCAAGAAAACGTAAGTCCTACTTGACGCGGAAGCGCTTTTCGGTAAACTGCATTTTTCTTTATGGCCACGCTGCCACAATTCGTGCCGGTCGATTCGTTGCAGGATTTCGAGTATCCGCAGCGCGAAGCCGCGTTTTTCTACGGCTTGTTTCTGCGCGGCCACTCTGCCGATCAACTGCGGCGCGACATCGAGGTACCCAGCTCGGTCCTCGCAAAATGGCACCGCGAGGCGGAACGCGACCCGCAACTGAAAGATGTGTTCGAGCGCATGGTGGATTACCGGCGCCACGTGCTCGCAATCTTCGATGCGCTGGTCGGGTCTGACGGCCAGCCGCAACGCGTTCAATAGGTTCTCAACTCCCAAATTTTCTTACCCTCCCTACTACTCGTTTCAATCCGGGATCACAATTGTGGTGAATCTTTGTCTTACCCCCTGTCCTTCTGTTCAGGCCAAAAATTGTCAGGCAACCAAAGCTGGAGCCCCGTGGTCTAAGCCCCAATAGGGGACAAGTGTCAGAAAATGCAGGGGATTGCGCCGATTGACGGAGAACTTGTTCGGGGGGTAGAATTCCAACGTCCTAGAGCTTGAGGTGTCTCAATGTCACGGGTAACGCGCACCGTAATCGCAGCTTTGTTTTCACTCGCCTTTTACTTGCCAGTCGCTCTCGCCCAAGATGCACAGGATACCGGCGACACGCCGACTCCCGCCAAAAAATTGGATAAAGCCACCAAGCGCAAGATGAAGCAGACCTTGAAAGAGCTCGATAACGCCTACAAGCAGTGGCTTAACGAAGACGTGGTCTACATCATCACGCCGGAAGAGCGTAACGCTTTTCTTCAGTTGCAAACCAACGAGGAACGCGAGCAATTCATCGAGCAATTTTGGCTGCGGCGCAGCAGCAATCCCGACCTTCCGGATAACGATTTTAAGGAAGAACATTACCGCCGTATCGCTTACGCCAACGAACATTTTGCTTCGGGAATCCCGGGATGGAAAACCGACCGCGGCCGCATGTACATCATGTGGGGCCCGCCGGACGAAATTGACTCGCATCCGACCGGTGGTACGTACGACCGGCCGATGGAAGAAGGCGGCGGCTCCACTTCCACCTATCCTTGGGAAACCTGGCGCTGGCGTTATCTGGAAGGCATCGGAGAAAACATCATTCTGGAATTCGTGGATCCCAGCGGTTCTGGCGAATATCACCTGACCATGGACCCATCAGAAAAGGACGCTCTGTTGCACGTGCCGGGCGCGGGTCTCAGCTTGCTGGAATCCATGGGCATGGCGACCAAGGCGGATCGTTTTACCCGTTCTGACGGCACGAACCTGCCGACCGCCTTAGGCGGCACGCCTGCCAGCATGGATGAATTCAACCGCCTTGAGCTTTACGCCAAGGTTCAAAAGCCTCCCGAAGTTAAGTTCAAGGATTTGGAAGCGGTGGTGACTTCGCGCATCGTTCGCGACCAGATGCATTTTAACTGGCGTACCGACTACCTGAAGGTCACCAACGACACTGTGTTGGTTCCGATTACCATACAAATTCCCAACAGCCAGCTTTCTTTCCAAGCCAAGGACGGCATTCATTCTGCGATGCTCAATATTTTCGGGCGGATCACCACGCTCACAGGGCGCGTCGTTCAAACCTTCGAGGATTCCGTGAGCCGCGATTTCCCCGACTCCCTTTTCCAGCAATCGCTAAAATTGCAATCGATTTATCAGAAGGCCGTTCCTCTGCGTCCTGGATTGTATCGTCTGGACCTGGTGCTGAAGGACGTGCAAAGCGGAAACATTGGCGCGGTGAACAATCGCTTAGCCGTGCCTCGTTATGAGGACGACAAGCTCGAAGCCAGTTCGCTGATTCTGGCCGACCAGATCGAGCATGTGCCCGCGAAGCAAATCGGCACCGGCCAGTTTGTGCTCGGTTCCTCCAAGGTCCGGCCACGGCTCGAGGGTGATTTCACCAATGCCGACCGGCTTGGCATCTA
>JAWOLO010000110.1:0-8361 GCA_033853375.1 Terriglobia bacterium | reverse complement strand
AGGAAGTAGACGCGGCGTGCTTTTTCATCGACATCAACGATCTGCCGCACGACCCACGGCCCCTGCGTCAATTGGCCGCGCAACTCGCTGGTCTTGAGATTCGAAAGGTAGAGATGGTTCCACCCATCGCGCTCGGAGGTCCAGAGAATGTCGCCGGTCTCGTGCAAAATGCGGAAATGTGTTTCTCCCGGATCGACATAGCGGTCGGATTTCTCGCGTAGTACGACACGCTGCTCGCCGCTACTCGCATCCACTTCGCGCAGTTCGATGGATTTTTCTCCACGTTCCCACGCCTCGTAGGAAAACGCCTTTCCATCCTCGTACCACTCGAACCCGGGCCCGCCCTGAAATTGAATTTCGATGGGCGCAGTCTTCACTTCGACGCGCTTGCCGCTTTGCACTTCGAAAATAATGGGCTCGGCTTTCGGCAGAACTTCTCCGGGCAAAGGGTACACAACGGTGTACTCCTTCGGGCGGAGTTGCCCGGGCGGAACGAATTGCAGATAGCTGAAGCGACCGGCATTGCGCGTGTCCATGCGATAAGTGACGAGTTTCGAGGAATCCGGCGACCAGAACACCGCGGGACGCTGCCGGATCTCCTGCGTTCCCTGCGCAACCATCGGGCGGAGCGACGGAATCGGTGTGGCGTAATCGTACGATGCTTCCCCGTCACGCGTTAGGCGTACGATTTCGCCTGTGGCAACGTAGCGCACGTATAAATCGTGGTCCTTGACGTAAGCAACCCATTCTTTGTTCGGAGAGGCTTCTTCATATTGGCCTGCTACTTGCTCAGGCCCCCTTTTGCATTCGTAGCTTTCGAGAGTGCAAGACCACGGCGCTCCCTCAATTTGAAAAGACATGGATTTTCCATCGTCGGAGAAGTCGATGGAGTCAAAAGGAAGTTCGGTAGCCCGGACTTCGCGGCTCAATGCTTTCGAAAGCGAAGTCGCAAGGCGCGTGTGATCGAAAGCGGGAGCGACGCTGTTTTGGTCAGCATCGACGAGAAGGAACTCTGAGGCTTTCGTGCCGAGCTTGTGATACCAGAAGCGATTTTTCTTCGCGATCCAATGCGGCGCCACATCGGCAACATAGATGTGATGCCGTAGATTTCCAGGGAGGAACTGTTCCGCGCGCTGATAGTCCTCACGCGTGCCTTGAGCCACGCTCCACGACGGAGAAAGGAACAGTAGCGCAGTCAGGCAAAACCAGTAGCGAAGACAGATCTTCATCGGCATTCCTCCTTTTCGGAAAACTCTGAGGCACGCAGATTTGGCTTATCCGCCGCCTTCGTCTTCCTCGCTGTCATTCTCGGATCGAACGAACGCGATCGGGGTGATGCCTTTCTCGAGCAATGCTCGATTGAACGCAGGAAGCTCTTTCTCGATGAGATTTTGATAACTGCTCTGCGCTTCGGCGAGATCTGTTTCGATAGTTTGCAAGATGGCAGCTGCTGTGTCGGTCGGAGGATTATCCACTCCGCCGGCCACATCGCCCGCGCCCGTGCCCACTTCACCGTTCAGCCAGATCAGGTGAAGATAGATTTTTTCGGGGATGGAATAGTATTTGTCGTCACTGAGCGCGTCGGCCCGAGAAATAAACTTGTACTCGGCGTCCTGCATCTTTTGATCCATAGCCTCAACGGACTTGAGCAATTCAGGATCGGGATTGCCCTCGCTCTTTTCTTGCTTACCTTCCTTCGTTGCGTCCTTCGCCTCCTCTTTCTTCTCTTCCGCGCTAGGCGCCACGTTCTTTCTTCCAAGCATCCGCGCAATCACATCGAGTTGCTTGCGCATCCATTCCAATTTGTTGGTGGCTTCGGAAGTTTTGGTGATGTCATCGCGGATGCGTAGTTGCAGCTTGAACGCGGCCGCCAGTTCATCGTCGCTCGTATGAACATTGGGGTTTTTGACGATGGTCAGCGGCTGCGTGAAGCTTTGCCCATCCACGGTAAGACGAACGGTGTATTTCCCGGGCAAAGCCATCGGGCCAACTTCAGCCTCACGTATTCCCCAATGCAGGACCTGGCGCGAATCGCTTCCGCGGAACCGCCGCTCTTCCCAGATGTGCGGATTCTCCGGCGGAGTGGTACGTAGCGCGACCAGCTTCGGTGGATCGTAAAGAAAATTCCATATCGCCCGATTCATCCCGGCGCGACCAGGCGCATCGAGCTTGCGAATAATGGCCCCACTCGAGTCAAGGATTTCGATTTTGGGCGGAGCTTTGGGCGCAGTTTTCAACGAATAAGTGATTGCCGCGCCGCCATTGGGGAAAAGTCGAAACGCATCGCGCGGAGCAAAAAGCCGCACCGGTTCCTCTGCGGTTTTCTGCGCCATCTGCTCGAGCGGCGTGATGTCATCTAGGATGTAGATTCCCCGGCCGTACGTCGATACAACGAGATCGTGAAACTGTTTTTGCACCACGTCCCAAGTAACCGGCGCATGGGGCAAGCCTGCGGTGAAAGCAGTCCAATGCCCACCGTCGTCCAGCGAATAAAAAAGACCGTTTCCTGTACCTGCGAAGAGCAAACCTTTCTGGTTGGGATCCTCCGCGATGGTGCGAACGTAACTGAGTTGGTGCTTGGGCAATGTGTCCGAGATTTTTGTCCAGGTCTTGCCGAAATCGGCGGTCTTGAAAATGTACGGATCGCGATTGTCCATCAAATGGTAGTCCACGCAAACGTACGCCGTCCCCGCATCGAAGTGCGATGGCTCAATGCGCGTAATCGTGCCCCAGGGCGGCAAGTCCTTGATATTTCTCGTAACGTTGGTCCAGTTCGCGCCGCCGTCCTTGGTGTACCAGATCAAGCCATCATTGGTGCCCGCCCAGATGAGGCCTTGCTGAACTTCCGAAGGTGCGATGGCGAAAACAACTTCGCCATAAAACTGGCCGAGGTTGTCACCCACAATTCCGCCCGAGGAACCAAGGTACTTTGGGTCTTGCGTGGAAAGATCGGGGCTGATGACCGACCAACTTTGCCCGCCATTTGTCGTTTTGAAAATGACCTGGCAGCCGTAATAGACCGCGTTATGGTCGAAAGGATCGATCACCAGCGGCGGCGTCCAGTGGCAGCGATACTTCAGGTCCCTCGGTGGCGAATCCAATGAATGAATCCACGGACTCACAGAGCGAGCGCGTTTGGTTTTCGCGTCCCAGCGAGTCACTTCGTTCCCATAACAACTCGCCCATACGATGTTTGGATCGGTGGGATCCGGCAGCGTGAATCCGGATTCGCATCCGCCCATGCGGCGCTCCCAGCCCGTGTCCACCACACGGCCATATTCGAGCGGCGGGGCGATGCTCGGGCCGCGCATGTTCGGGCCGTCCTGCATGTTCGTGTACACGTAGTACGGAACCTGGTTGTCAACTGCGACGTGATACATCTGGCCAATCGGGAGTTGTACGCGATGAAAACCGCGTCCGTGTACGGTGGTGATGTTTAGCCCGCCATCGTCCGTAATAACGAAGTGGTCCGGATTCTGCGGATCGATCCAGATGTCGTGATTATCGCCGCCCCACGGCACTTCCTTGAAAATTTCGCCGCCATCCAGCGATTCGAGAAAGCTGCTGTTCGCCACGTAAACTTCATTGTCGTTGCCGGTGGAAACGGCGATGCGGATGTAATATCCCGCGCGACCAACTAACTGGCGCTGGTAATTCACGACCTGCCAGGTGTCGCCCCCATTGTCGGAGCGCCATAGCGCTCCCTCATCTTTCGTTTGAATTAAAGCAAAGTAGCGCTCGGAATTGGTGGGCGCGATGGCGACATCAATTTTCCCAAGCGGCGGCTTGGGTAAGCCATGGCCTTCGAGCTTGCTCCACTTTGTGCCGCCATCCTTCGAAATGTAAACGGCGCTGCCCGGTCCACCGCTCAGCTCTCCCCATGTATGCATTTCCAGTTGCCACATTCCTGCGAGAAGAATTCGCGGATCATGCGGGTCCATGGCCAGCCCGGAACAACCGGTGTTTGCGTCGGCAAAAAGTACGCGCTCCCAATGCTGCCCGCGATCCGTGGTGCGATACACACCGCGTTCCTGCTGCGGCCCGGTGGTGCGCCCGAGCGCGCACACAAACGCGATATCCGGATTCGTGGGATGAACCACGATCCTGCCGATGCGTCCCGTGTCGTCGAGGCCCACGTGTGTCCAGGTCTTGCCGTAATCCGTTGAGACGTATACGCCGTTGCCCATCGCGTCACTGTCGCGGATCGCCCAGGCTTCGCCCGTGCCGACCCAAATCACGCTTGGATCGGACGGCGCTACAGCAATTGCGCCGATTGCCGCCACTGGCTCCTTGTCAAAAATGGGCTCCCAGCGATTGCCGCCATCCGTCGTTTTCCAAACGCCGCCGGATGCTGCCCCTGCGTAATACGTGCTGGCGTCGCCGGGCACTCCGGCAATCGAAGCCACGCGGTTTCCCGCGCGCGGCCCGACAAAACGAAACCGGAAAGTTTCTTCGTCGTTGCGGGGACCAGGCGGCCTTTGCGCGAAAGCAACTGCCACGCAACTTGCCAGTGCACCTAGCAGAAGTCCTGTATAGACGAAGAAACGACAATTCAAAGTAGCGCGCATTCGCCCAATCCCCTTTCGTGTCGCAACAAGAGTTCACCGCCGGCATGCTACGCATTTATGGCCGAGATGAAAACGGGTAAATCGACGCCCGCCCTTACTCACAGTGTCAACGTCACCGTGGCGACGGACATCCGTGGCAAGTCTAGGCGAACGTTTGAACCTTCGACTTTCACTGGATGCGGCTTAGGCACCACGCGATCCGGCGCATCAAAACTGTTGCACGCGTTCCAGTCAGCGTCGTGGAGAAGAAGCGCACGTGCGTTCTTGGCGGTCGCACCGCGAAGGGCGCATTGAATCTCCAAATCCTGATCGGGAAACGGGTTGACCAGACTGACCAAGACCGCTCCATTTTTCGTCGAAGCGGACACCGACAAGTCGAGCGGAGGCTTTTCTTTGTCGGAGGTTGCCGCATCTGTTTCGACCTTCACGGCCGTATTTCCGCGATGCCCTTTGAACAAGGCGAAGGCGTGATAGGTTGTCGTTCGAATGCACTGCCTCCCTTCCGGGCCATCCGTCAGCAGCAGCGACTGCAGCACATTCACGATTTGCGCGATGTTGCACATGAAAAGCTTGTCGGCCTGCCGATTGAAAATGTTCATTCCCAAACCTGCTGCCGCCGCGCTGCGCATAGTGCTCTGCTGCCACAACTTGCCGAATTTCTTCTCGTCCTCTTCGGCAATACGATCCCATACGCCCCATTCATCCAGGACCAGCGCGATTTTGTGCCCGTCGCGATAGCTGTCAAAGAGCGAGCGCTGCTGCACGATAGCGTCTTCGACGCGCGAAAAAATGGCGAGCTGCTTTTTCACATGCTCCTCGGTGAAATGCAGTGGATGATCTTCTCCACCCTCGTAATAGTGCATGGAGATGCCTTCCGGCCTTCCACCTTCGAGCGTGTCCATGAACTTGCGGGACCAGCGCGTGTCATTTCCGTTCGGACCGCTGGCAATCAGGAACGGTTCCGTGTCCCCGTACTTTCGCAGATACACCGAAAACCGCCGATAATGATCGGAATAAACCTCCGGGCGCATCCATCCGCCGCAGCCCCACGCTTCATTGCCCACGCCCCAGTAACGCACGCGAAACGGCTCGGTAGCGCCGTTCTTGATGCGCTCCTCTGCCAGCGTGCTGCCCGAAGGCATGTTGCAGTACTCGATCCAGTCGCGCATCTCGCGCGGTGAGCCGCTTCCCACGTTCCCGGCAAGGTACGGCTCTGCATTAATCAAGCGACACAGGCCAATGAACTCGTGTGTCCCAAAACTTCCATCCTCCACATAACCGCCCCAATGAATGTTGACGCGCTTGGGCCGGCTCTCCGCGGGCCCGATGCCATCCCGCCAGTGATAATCATCGGCGTAGCAGCCGCCCGGCCAGCGCAGCACGGGGATTCCCAGTTCCTTCAAATACTCGACCGCTTGCTGCCGGTAGCCATTGATATTAGGAATGGGTGAATTCCTTCCAACCCATAGGCCACCGTACACGCAAGAACCAAGATGCTCCGCAAAGTGGCCATGAAATTCCGGCCGCACCAGTCCAATTTCTTGGTCCGCGAGCACCGTAATCTTGCGGGTCGCTCCTATGGCGGCGCCGACAAACCGCGGGATCAGCGAGCTTAGCGACACAGCGGTGGCGTTCCCGACAAATCTGCGGCGGGAAATTTTCGAGAGCATCGCTTCTCCTTGTTGGGAGGTAGTTGGCCCGACTTGCTTGTTACTTCGCGTGAAAAGGCAATTACACAATTCCGCTCACTGCGGCAGCTTATGCGCTCTTCTTGTTCACCTTCCAATAGACGGTGTAGCGCTCGTCATTCACTTGATAGAAAGGCGAAACATCAATCGCGTTCTTTTGTCCGACCGTCTGGAAAGCCAGCGTTTGTCCTTTCACCTGCTCCACCCAATCGGGAGCATCGACGGAACCAATAAGCGGAAGAACTGGTATGTCTCTCGCTTCATCCGGTCCCAGCGGCCCGTAAATGTGGTCGTGCGTCAACCCTTTCGTCCCAAGGCGCCCTGCAAGGACCAGCGGCCCATACATTGCCGCCTGTGTCATGGGATCGTCCGGAAGCGGCGCAAGGTGCAAACTCATAGGCATAGCCACTTGGATTTTGTCGCCGTCATTCCAGGTGCGATCCAGCGTGAAGTACGAACTCGGCGTTGCAGCCACATCCTGCTTCCTTCCGTTAATCGAAACCGTTACGCCGCGCGTCGCCCAATACGGCACGCGCACGTGCAACGGCATCTTCACTGGCGCCGTGGTCTTGATCAGAATCGTGGTGCCTTCTTCCTCTGGGAAGCTCGTCTCTTGCGCCACGGTGACTTTCTTTTCCGGCCAGTTCAGTTCCGAGGCAATGAACAGGTTCACGTACAACCCCTGAGCATCGTGGAAATAGATCGTGTCTCCCAACTTCGAAAACTCCTCCGCGCCGGTTCCCGTGCAGCACCAGAAAGAATCGAAGCGTGTCCCAAACGTTCTCCATAGCCCCGGCATTAGCGACACGTAATACATCTTCATTCCATCGGTATCCTGCGTGCCCAGGCGGCTGTTGAAGAGCGTCCGTTCGTAGTAATCCATCGTTGCGGGCTCGCCCGTCCAACTGAAGAGGTGCCGCGTTAACTTCAGCATGTTGTATCCGCAGCAGCATTCTTCGGCCGCCCCACCCAATTGGTCGGCAAATTTGCCGGGGTCAGTACGCCAGCCTTCATCGTTACTTGTTCCGCCGGTGCAATACGTGCGCTGCGAGACAACTTCGTGCCAGAAATAATTCGCAATATCGTGATACCGCTGCTCACCGGTCAATTCATAGCCGCGCGCCGCGCCAATCACCTTCGGGATATTCGTGTTCGCATGCAGTCCCTTCAGTTCATCTTTCCCTTCTGCAAGGGGGTCAAAGAATTTCTTGTGATCGAAACGCCGCGCCAGCGCCAAGTGCTGCTCTTTTCCAGTGATAGCGTACAGATTGAAGAGCGCCTCTTCCATCCCGCCGAACTCGACCATCTGCATCTTGGCCCACTGTTCGTCGCCAATCGGCTTTAGGTATTTGTCCACCCATCCCGCCATCTTTTCCGCCGTGGATAGCGCCTGCTCGTTTCCGCAAAGCGTGTACATATCCAGGTGGCCGGCAAGGATCTTGTGATAGGTATAGAAAGGCGCCCAAACGCGCTTCCCTTCCTTCAGCCGGTCATAGAAACTCGTCGGATAAGCACTTAGATAGCCGTCCTGATTCAGTTTTTCCTGGCACTTCGCCAGCTCCGCCACCAGCACGTTTCCTTTTTGCTTGATGGCGTCGTCGCCCGTCGCTACATGCAGCAGCGCGCACGCGGAGAGCACATGCCCGCCCGCAAAGTGGCCGCGCAATTCGCCGCGGGGATGCTCCCATCCGCCCAGTGGGTCCGCCGTCGAAGGAATTCCTGCAGTCAGGCGAAATGTGTGCAGCAACCGGTCATTTGGCAACGAGTCGATGAAACTTTGATTGCTTTCCAGTTGGTCGAGAAAGATTCCAGGGCGCAACCGTACTTGAGACAACGGAAACGCCTTGAGCTTTGTGTCGATCGCATCGCGCACCGCTCCCGCGGCTGCAATTCCAAATACGCGTCCCATCGACGCGAAGTTCCGCCTGGGAAGCACCAAGGCCGCTCCTGCTGCAGTCGCTGCAGACGAAATCCACTGCCTGCGGTTCCAACGATGCTTTCTACCCATGACTGCCCCCAGATAAAGTTGCCTGTCAACACCCTTGCGCGTCAGCTTTGTGCCAGTGCACGTTCCAGCCCAGATAGCGCGTGGTCGCTTCGTGCAC
>JAWOLO010000109.1:0-3263 GCA_033853375.1 Terriglobia bacterium | reverse complement strand
GCGGCCCATTAGGTCGACGAAGCGTGGGTCGTTTCTCAGCGGGTCAAGCCGGGGATCCACCCCAGCGTAAGGCAGTCAATCCGAACGGCTGAGATAAGCCTTGTCGAGCCAGGCGAACGCCTGCTCTTTGTCGCCCAACGCCGCATACACGCAGGCCATATTGAATCCACAGATGTAGCGTTGCTGCGCCTGTTGCAAGATTTGGTTGAGCAGCGCGCGAGCCTTTTGGGTTTTTCCGGTGACTGCATAGACCGTAGCTGCGTGCGCCAGTACTATGAGATTCCCGGTATGCTGTGCCGCGCGATCGGCTGCCGCGAGGGCTTCCTCACGCCGCCCCAGTCCCAGGTAAGACAACGCTACGATGGGGTCATCCTCCTCCCCAAACGTTTTAGCCGCCTCAATAGATTCGGAGTACCGTCGCGCCTCGAACAAGAACGACGCCATGCCACCGTGAGTTGAGGGGACGAGCGGATCCAGATCGTAGGCACGCTGAAGCTCCCGAATGGCTTCGTCCGGGCGACGAGTCAGCAAAAGATATTTCGCATAGCTGGCGTGCGCGAGGGCCAAATTGGGGTTCAATTCCAGGGCTTTGTGAAGTTCCTGCTCGGCGCCCTGCCAATCCCAATCGAAAAATAGCTTGATAAATCCGAGCGAGGCATGCGCCTCCGCCAGCGTGTCATCGAGTTCGATGGCCTTCAAGGCTGCACCCTTGGCTTTTGGCATAACTTCGAATGGAGCTTTCTGCTTCGTGCTCAGGTTCGAATAGGCATCCGCCAGACCCACATAGGCAAGCGCGTCATTTGGGTCGTAAGCAAGTGCCTGCTGGAAGAATCCGACGGCTTTTTGGACGGACCGCGACCTGAGGTCTTCGGTGGTCTCCGCCGCAATTCCATGCAGCTCATAAAGCCCGCGGAAGTAAGCTTCGTGCGCGGCAGGGTTGATCTCGTGGTGCACCGCCAGCAGTTTCCGTTCTTGTGGCGTCAGCTTGATTTCTATTTCATTGGCGATCGCTCGCGCGACCTCGTCCTGCAAACCCAAGATGTCGCGCAGGTCGCGCTCGTAGGTCTGTGCCCACAGGTGGCGGTCCGTCTTCGTATCGATCAATTGTGCGGTGATCCGCACGCGGTCATGCGACCGCGACACCGTCCCCTCGACGAGTGCATCAACCCTCAGATCGCGCGCGATCTGAGCTGTCGAGACGTGCCTCCGCTTGTAGACCAGCATCGAACTGCGCGAAATCACTCTTAACGCGCTGATTTGCGCGAGGTCAGTGATCAGCTCGTCTGTCATTCCCTCGGCGAAATACTCCTGCTCGGGATCGTGCGAAAGATTTTCGAGTGGAAGCACGGCGAGGGACTGGATTTTTGCGGGCCCGCTCATTCGGCGGCTGTTTGGTTTCCACAAAAGAACAATCGCCAGAATAAGAGCCACACAGAGGCCGCTGACTAGAAGAATTAGCTTGGTCCTTCTCTTACCCAGGGGCAGGAATCTCAGCAGTCCACGGTACACGCTCGCACTGGCTTCTATCGGATCAGTTGCCGCCTGCACTTCGTCTACGGGAGCAATGAAGCGGTAACCGCGGCGCGGGAGAGTCTCGATAAAACGTGGATGCTCCGATGAATCGCGAAAGACTTCGCGCAGTTTCGTCATTGCGGTGTAGAGGCCGTGGTCGAAGTCCACAAAGGTGTCGGCGGGCCAGATCCGCTCGCGCAGCTCTTCCCGCGTGACAACTTGCCCCGGCTTTTCCAGCAAGACCCGCAGTATTTGGAAGGGTTGCTCTTGCAGCTTGAGTTTTGCCCCATTTTTGCGCAGTTCTCCAACGCGCAGATTCAGCTCGTACGCGCCGAAGCGGATGTGCTCTGCAGGTGCCTTGCCGCTCTCCATGATGGCTATCCGGCGGGAATGCGGGCAATCTAGCACATCGGTTTGCGAAATTCGAGTGTAAAGCCCGCGCCTCCAGAGGAATACGGGATGTGTAGGAATTGCGAGAAAAATGTGACGCCGTGCATTGTTTCTGCCACCTCCTGATGCTAACGGTCCTCGCCAATTGAGCCCGGAAGTCATGCGTTCTCAAGATTCGAAAAGCGCTCGACACAGTCGCGCTCAATTTTGCTCGTGCATCAACGGAAGTTCGCATTCAGACGATCACGCGAAAGGAGTATGACAATGCGGATCACAACAATGCTAAGAATCGCTACGGTCGTTTTCGCAGCCGCAACTTTGGTGCTCTCGCTTAGCCTCACGCCAGCGAGATCGGACGAGGAGGGAGGAGTTCTCTATGCGACTCTCCCGGTAAGCTCAGCGTCAAACAGCCAGCTAGCGATCATTAATCTAGGAAGTGGAACTGTGAAAGTTATCGGCGAGACTGGCTACCCGCTTTCGGCCGCATTGGCGTTTTGTCCGGGACGGGTGGCATACACGGTAACGAATATTTTTCTGGAGCCGAGCCCGTCGCAGTTGGCCACCCTTAATCTGACCACAGGCGCAGCCACGCCGGTTGGCTCGCCCCTGCCGCAGTATCAGGACATTATGGCCCTTGTGTGCTCCCGCTTTGGAATCCTCTACGCCGTTGGCGGGTCAGACCCAAGCAACGAACTCTCCGAGTACAACACCCTGTACATCGTGAATCGGGTCACCGGTCAGCTTTCTCGCATTGGTTTCACCGGTGTCAATGATGGTGCGGGTGATGACACGTTCATGGCCCTCCGCTTTGCCCCCGACGGCACGTTGTATGGGGCTAACCCCTCCGCGCTTTTCACGATTGACCCGAAAACCGGACTTGCGACAAAGGTAGTCGATTTCTCCTCGAATGTAGCGGGGAATGTGATGGGTCTCGCCATCAACGGCGAACGGAAATTTTACGTCGCCGATTTTACGCCCGACACATTTGTATACGATCTGGATCCTCATACGGGAACGGCTGTCCCCATCCTGAATACCGGCACGGCATTCGTCCACAGCATTGCCTCCCGGATTCCGTTTTAGAGAACGGTTGTCGACAGGCCTTCGCAAACACCTGCTACAAGCCGCAAGATTCGTCTCGAAGCCAGCTCGCAATCACGCGAGCTATGAATGCAATAGTGAAATTGAGGAACGGAAATAAGAAAAACAGATCACATCAAAATTGAAATCCTTTAGTTGCCGTCGCGCTCGCCCAGCTTGACGGGAATGTCCATTTTCTTTCCGCCGCGATATACAGTTACGTTGACGGTATCCCCAGGGCGGTGATGGTTGAGGATCGAGTTGACGTCGAACTGGTCCAC
>JAWOLO010000108.1:0-6976 GCA_033853375.1 Terriglobia bacterium | reverse complement strand
CCCGCGCGTCGCTCATCAATTGCTGCCCGTCGACAACCTTAATGCCTTCTTTCTGCAGCGCGAAAAGAATCGGCGGCTCGACCACGTCGATTCCCAGCGGCTCTTTGTGCAGCCCGCGCTTTTCCAGCTCCACTTTGATTTTTCGCGCTACATTTTCCGCGCGGCCCATCTCTGGCGACATGGCTCCGCGCAGCAGCGGAATTCCCGCGCGCGAACGCTCTCCCAGCCACGGACAATTCTGCTGGTGATGTCGTGCCGCGCTCCCGAAGTCCCACAAAATCGGTTCATCATTCTGCGGCAGCAGAGTGAACCGGCTGATCTTGTCCTGCGCCCAGCTTCCAATGTGCGTCGCGGTGATATACCGCACGTTGTTCATGTCAAAGCACAGCAGCGCGCCCATTTCGGATTTCGCCAGCAGCGCCTTTGCGCGCGCTAACCGCTCGCGCCGCAGCCGGTCAAAATCAATGCGGTTCTCCCAATCCACCGCCATCGGCCCATAAGTTTTCAGCGCCATCTCATACCTCCTCTTGCGCGCTCATCCCTTCCCGCACATCGCCCGAGCAGCCTCAAAGACCGACTGCTCCGTCGGCACCGTCACGTCTTCCAGCGGAGGTGAAAACGGAATCGGCACGTGCATCGCGCCCATCCGCTTCACAGGCGCATCCAGGCTGTAAAACGCGCCTTCCGCAATCACCGAAGCAATCTCTCCCGTCACGCCGTATCTTCCGTAGCCTTCGTCCACCACAATGGCCCGCGAAGTTTTCTTCGCCGAGTCCACCAGCGTCTTCTCATCCAGCGGCCACGTGGTTCGCGGATCAATCACCTCTGCGCTCACGTCAATCTTTTCCAGCAGTTCCGCCGCACCCAGCGCCACTTGCACCATGCTGCTGGTCGCCACGATGGTGATGTCTTCGCCCTCGCGCTTCACGTCTGCCACGCCAAACGGAATCGTGTATTCCTCTTCCGGCACATTGCCTTTCAGCTTGTACATCATCTTGTCTTCGAAAAAGACTACGGGATTGTCGTCGCGAATCGCCGTCTTCAGCAGGCCCTTCGCGTCGTATGGTGTCGACGGCATCGCCACTTTCAACCCCGGCACATGGCTCAGCCAAGCATGGAGGGATTGTGAATGCTGCGCGGCCGACCGCCGCGTCGCTCCCAGCGTAGTGCGCAGCACCATTGGCACTTTCCACGTTCCGCCGGACATGTAATGCACTTTGGCGGCTTGGTTCACGAGTTGGTCCATCGTCAGTGTGAGGAAGTCGCCAAACATGATGTCCACCACGGGCCGCAGCCCGGTCATCGCCGCGCCCACCCCCATCCCCGTGAATCCTGCCTCCGAAATCGGGGTGTCCAGCACGCGCTCGCGGCCAAACTCTTCCACCAAGCCCGACAAAACTTTGAACGGCGTTCCTGCTTCCGCCACATCCTCGCCGAAAATGCACACCCGCGGGTCGCGACGCATCTCTTCCGCAAGCGCTTCCCGCACCGCCTGCGCAAACGTCAGCTCGCGCACGGCAACTTCAGGCATAAACGTCCTGGTCGGCTTCTTCGGGCTTTGGATACGGCGCGGCAATCGCGAACTCCACCGCTGCCTTCATTTCCCCTCGGACTTCCTTCTGCATCTCTTCGAGGACCGCCGCATCCGAAATCTTTTGCTGGATCATCCACCCTGCGAAATTCTTGATCGGGTCGCGCTTCGTCTTCCATTCCTGCTCTTCCTGCTTCGACCGGTAATATTCGCGGTTGATGTCGCCCACATGGTGGCCCATGTAGCGATACGTGTTGCAAACAAGAAACGCCGGACCTTCTCCCTTGCGCGCGCGTTCCACCAGCCGCTGGGCCGTGGCATAAACCGCACGCACGTTTTGCCCATCCACGTTTTCCGCGTGCACGCCGAACGCGACGCCTCGCGCAAGCACGTCCCCGGCCGTGGTCTCCGAATAGTGCGTGTATTCGTTGTAAAGATTGTTCTCGCAAACATAGATCACCGGCAGCTTCCACAACGCGGCTAAATTCATCACTTCATACAAAACGCCTTGCCCTAGCGCGCCTTCGCCGAAAAAACACACCGTCACTTGCCCCGTGCCCAGCCGCTTGGACGCCAGCGCCGCGCCCGTGGCGATTCCCGCGCTTCCCCCGACAATCGCATTCGCTCCCAAATTCCCTGTGGCCGGATCGGCAATGTGCATCGACCCACCCTTGCCCCGGCAGTATCCCGCTTCTTTTCCCAGCAACTCGGCAAACATGCGATCCGGCGAAGCTCCTTTGGCTAGGCAATGCCCATGCCCGCGATGCGTACTGGTGATGTAATCCGTTTGCCGCAGCGCCTCGCAAACCCCCACAGCGACCGCTTCTTCCCCGATATACAAATGCGCCAGGCCCGGCATCAGCGCGCGCGTATAAAGCTCATTCACCTGCTCTTCAAACTCGCGGATCATCACCATGCGCCGATAGATGCGCACCCAATGTTCGGCCTTGACTCCATCCACGACGCGCATCTGGTCCGTGGCAATGCTCATTGAGAAACTCCCGACATTTGCGCCAGAACTTCAAACACCACCGCAAAATCCTTTTCCGCCAGCCCCATTCCCCGCGCCGCTGTCAAAAACTCATTCGTCACCGCCGTCGTCGGCATCGGCACATCCACTTGCCGCCCCAACTCCAGCGCCAGCAACATGTCTTTCTGCATCATGTTGACGTTGAACCACGCCTCTTCCGGCATTTTCAGCACAAACGGCCCACGGTACTGCACCATCGGCGATCCGATGACGCTGTGCGTCAGCACATCCACCGCGGTCTCTCGCTTGATTCCGCTCTTTTCCGCCAGCAGCACTCCCTCGCAAAACGCCAGCATCTGCACCGCCAGGCTCAGGTTCACCCCGATCTTCATCACCAGCGCTTGCCCGTTTTCTCCCACGTGCGTCACTTTCGGCCCGATGTCCAGCAGCAGCGGCTTCACTTTTTCGAAGGTTTCCTTGCGCCCGCCCACCATCACCGAAAGTTTGCCTTCCTGCAGCGTAATCACGCTTCCAGAAACCGGCGAGTCCACCATGTCGCCGCCCTTTTCCCGCACTTTTCCGGCGATTTCCCGGCTGAATGCTGGACTCACCGTGCTCATGTCTACGAAAATCTTGCCCGGCTTGACGCCTGCCAGCATTCCATCGGGCCCATTCATCACCGCGGCCAGCGCTGCAGAGTTAGTCACCATCGACAAAGTGATGTCGCTCGCTTCGACAACCGCTCGCGGAGTGTCTGCCCACTTCATTCCCTTCTTAATCAGCCAATCCGCTTTCGAACGCGTCCGGTTGTATCCCGTAACACTGTGGCCTTTACTGAGCAGTCGGTTCACCATCTCGCTGCCCATCACTCCTAAGCCCACAAATCCCAAATTCGCCATGAACCTTATCTCTCCCGCTCGATCATTCGTTCCACTTCTTTGTCAGTCTCGGCCGCCTCGCGCTTTCCTCGAGTCTTCCCGCACCTGCCGCATGTGCGCTTTCATCACCTCTCGCGCTCCTGCTGCATCGCGATGCTCCACGGCATCCAGAATCTTCTTGTGGTGGTATTGGCCGCGCTCGGGCCCGCCTTCCACCTGAAAAATCCCCATCCGCTGCTCTCGCAGCAGCCCCACAATCGAATCAATCAGCGACAAAATAATAGGATTCGCTGCTGCTTCTGCCAGCGCCAGGTGAAAATCCAGATCCGCCTCGATAAACGCCTCAGGATCTCTTTTAGCGGCTTCCATCACTTCAAACGACTCCCGCATTGCCGCCACATCTTCCGCATCAGCCCGGTCTGCAGCTAATGCGGCGATTTCCGGCTCCATCATTTCCCGGACTTCCATCAAATAGCGCGACCCTTCCGCTTGTCCAGCCTTTACCATGCGGTCGAGCGAAAGCCGGATCGGGTGCGTGCTGGTTTCCATGATGAAGGTTCCGCGTCCCGGATAAGCCTCCACGAGCCCCTTTTCACGCAAGGCTTTCACCGCTTCTCGGACGGCCGTTCGGCTCACGCCAAACTGTTGTGCCAGATCGCGTTCCGGGGGCAGCTTGTCGCCTGTTTTCAACGCCCCCTTTTGAATAGATTCCTCCACCTGCTGCACGATCTGCTCATACAGGCGGGAGGAACGAACAACCTTGTACATCATGAAAGGTCTCCAGAAGTCGGGGAAGAAGTTCGCCCGCTAAGCCATGGTATTACGGCTGGACCAAACAAACCCGTTGATTCTCCGAAACTTAGGGCTTGTTCTCCGCTTCGACTGGTCGGATTGTCGGACCAATCTACCAGACCCTCTTTCCCTTTACAATCTCTGTTTAACTCCGCCTACTCCATCCAAACTGTTTTGATGTTTGTGAACTCGCGGATCCCATGAACGCCCAGTTCTCTTCCGTGCCCTGACCACTTTACTCCGCCAAATGGCAGCCGGGGGTCGGACGCCACCATGCGGTTAATGAATACCATCCCTGACTCCAGCTCGTTAATGAACCGCTCGCGTTCCCTATCGTCATTCGTCCAGGCGCTCGCACCTAACCCAAACCGCGTATCATTGGCGATTCGAATGGCGTCATCCAGGTCCTTGGCCCGAAACACGCTCGCCACCGGTCCGAACAGCTCTTCCTTGTGCGCCGGCGAACCCTTGGGAATGTTCGTTAAAGCCGTTGGCGCATAAAAATTGCCTGGCCGGTTTAGTGGCTTGCCTCCTGTCAACACTTTCGCGCCCATTTCGACAGTTCGCTTTACGTCGCGGTCCAAGTCCTCGAGTCCTTGTGCTGACGATAGCGGCCCCAGCTCCGTCGATTCGTCGAAGGGATCCCCCACCTTCAACGCCGCCATCTTCTCCGCAAACATTTTTTCAAATTTGTCTGCGATCGCTTCCGCCACGATGAATCGCTTCGCCGCGATGCACGATTGCCCGTTGTTAAAAATCCGCGCCTTCACGCCGGTGGTTGTCGCTGCATCCAGGTCAGCGCTCGGCATCACGATGAAAGGATCGCTTCCGCCGAGCTCCAACACCACTTTCTTGATTCTTTTGGCTGCGCCCACACCCACTTCCACGCCCGCGCCTTCGCTCCCCGTCAACGTGGCCGCGGCGACGCGCGAATCTCCCAGCACGCGATCCACTTTTTGCGAGCTAATCAGCAATGTCTGAAACACGCCGTCCGGAAACCCGGCCTTATGAAAAATCTCTTCGATCATCAGCGCCGATTGCGGCACGATCGATGCATGCTTTAGCAGCCCCACGTTTCCCGCCATCAGCGCCGGAGCCGCAAACCGCAGCACCTGCCAAAATGGGAAATTCCAAGGCATCACCGCCAGCACCGGTCCAAGCGGCAAATAGCGAATGAAACTACGTTTCGCCGTCGTTTCCACCACTTCGTCTGCCAGAAATCGCTCCGCATTTTCCGCGTAATACCGGCAAACCCACGCGCATTTCACGGCCTCGTCGACCGCTGACCGGAAAGTCTTCCCCATCTCCGTAGTCATCACGCGCGCATAAGTTTCTTTTTCTTTTTCCAGGATAGCTGCCGCGTTGAGCATCAGTCGCGCGCGCTCCGCAAACGGCGTTTTGCGGTAGCTCAAAAACGTATCCGCTGCCTTCTGCAGCTTCACTTCGAGTTGCGCATCTGAAAGCCCTTCAAACGTCTTCAGGACCTGCCCCGTCGCCGGATTCACCGTTGCAATTGCCATTTTCCCTTCTTCCTCCAAAATCCCGCTTCCTTGCATAGTCTAAGTCAAAGCGCAGGAGACGCTCCTATGGCGGGCAGCAATCTAGCGCTCCATCCGATGTTTCAAAATGAGGATAGCACCTAGGCAAAGCAGAGCAGCCTTCCAACTGGTCCAACCACTATACCCCAATCTGCCTTTCCGAGACAGCTTATGCTCTTGTTCTTCCGAGCAATGCACGAATATCCCTTGACACTATTCGCTGGCAAGTGGTACAGCGGTCATACCTTTTGAAAGGCTGTGCCCTGTTTTTGGCCCAGCTCGAGCACAGGAGCCTCGATCCATGCCCAAAGCAAACAGCCCCAAGCAGCAGCGCCCCAAACGCATCCGCAACCGAAACGTCAATCCCTGGGGCGACTCGCAGCACTCCACTCGCCGACAATTCCTGCGCACCGCAGCGGGTGCTGGTCTCGCTTTGGCCAGCTCTACCCTTACGGCTTGGGCCGATCATCACGGCCATCCCACGCCGAATAGCCTTACCTACCTCGACCGCCGCGTGTACATCCACAACATGGAACTCCTCGCTCATTTCGCTCCAGGTCAGCATCGCGGCGGCAAAATGCAGATGATGTCCGTCGGGCCTAATCGCTACATCTTTCAACAGGGTGATGTAATTGATGTCACCAACGTTCGCAAGCCGGTGATGTTCAACAAGGGCGGTTTCGAAGGTTATCAGGTCCAGGTCGCGTACAACAAAAATCTCAAAAAGTGGATTCTCATGACCGGCGCGCAAACGCCCATTACCGATTCCACTCCCGAAGCGCCCATGGGCAAGTATGACGACCCGCACCTCGACGACAAACGCAAAAATTACAAAGGACTCCGCGGCGTGCGCTTCTACGACGCCACCGATCCGGCAAAAATTGTCAAGATTTCCGAATTCAGCACCGGCGCCACCGGCCAGGGCACGCATCGCAATTATTACGACGGCGGAAAGTACGCTTACCTCGATACCGCGCCGGATGAAACGTTCATCCACCAACCTTCTTACTTCCGCGAGCTTGTTAACGGCAACATGATTATCGACTGCTCCGATCCGGCAAGCCCTAAGGAAGTCTCCATGTGGTGGGTTCCCGGTTCGCGCAAGGGCGAAGAAGCTGAATACGACAAATGGATTTGGTCGAAACTTGTTCCCCCGAGAGTCGTCGCCGATCAAACACCTTTTGGGGGACTCCACGGCCCTGTTTACGTTCCGAAAAGATTGGAAGACGGCGGTAATCGCGGCTACGGCGCGTTCGGTTGCAATGGC
>JAWOLO010000107.1:0-7516 GCA_033853375.1 Terriglobia bacterium | reverse complement strand
AAAGAAGATAATGGCGGGTGGTTGCATGACTTGTAGCAATGAGAAACGCTCGGCGCAAGGAGAAGGCCCCCACCCGCCATTACACGAGAAAGAGCGCGGAAGCCGTTGATGAGAAAGAAGTTGCGAGGGCTCCGTTGAGGGCAAAGAGTGCGCAAGGTAATGAAGGGAAAGAAGTTAGATGCGTTTCTTTGATGCATGTCAAGTTAAGTAAAAGCAGGAGCTGCGAGGCGGCGTGCGTTGAGACTCCGAGACTCCGTGTGAACAAACACGACGGAGGGTAGCACGAGAAGTATCAAGTTGTTAAGTATTATTCCGGGAGCGGTAGAAATTAGGCGTCGAATGGAAGCATAGGATGGTTCAATGGCGGGCCAGGTCCGCGGCGACAGCGATCAACTGTGAAATTTCCGCGCTTTAAGTTCGGCCTTCACCGGGACCCACAAGAACGCGAGCCGGGCGCACACCAAAAGATACCGCCCTAAAGGGACGGCGCTACGAGAAGGCTGTTCCGTGGGCCAGGAACAAAATTCACGTGTCTGAAGACGCGCCACTACACCGAGAAGAATTCTTCTGAGACTAACGACGAGGACTTGGGAACTGATCACTGCGAACCTGAGGAGGGCTGGGGGAGCGGGAGGGGGGATTGGGGAGCGAGGAGTAAAACGAAGCTGGCTAGCGGCGGGAGGCGGAAACGGCGACTCCGAGTTCTTTGAGCTTGGCGCGAGCGTAGCGTTCCTCTTCGCTCCCGGGAAAACGCCGGACGACTTCGCGAAGGTCGCGGATGCCGGAAGACTTCTGGCCCAGTTCGACGAGCGCCATCCCGCGGTGGAGGAGGGCGGGAGCCAGCTTAAAACTCTTGGGGTAGTTGTTCAGAACTTTGTCGTACTCCGCAATGGCTTGCTGATAGTTTTTCTGCTTGTAAGCAATCTCGCCGATGTAAAACTGCGCGTTGGACGCGAGATCGGTGCTGCCGTAATACTTCAAGTAATCCTGAAACTCAGCGCGCGCCAGTTCATACTTGCCACCCTGAATGTCGCGCAAGCCGTTGGAATAGAGAGTATCGGCGGATGGCTTCGGCATAGCCGGGGCGGCAGAGCCAGTTGCCGGCGGTACTGCGCTGGCAGTTGGCGTGGTCGTTCCCGTTGCCGTGGAAGGCGGAGCCGCGGCACCGGAGGAAATCTTTGCGTCGATGCTTTGCACGGAGTTCTGGAGATCCACGAGCTGCTGGTTAAGCTTTCCGAGGCGCGACTTGATTTCCTCGAGATTGTCCGAGAGCCCCTGGACCTGCGTGGCCATGGTATCCAGGCGCGTACCGGAATTTGCCTGCATGTCCTGCACGGACTTTTGCAGCGATCCCATGGAGCCGCTGAGGTGGTTGATGTTGTCATTGAAACCGCCGACGATGGTCTTGATGACGGTGTGATCCTGGGTCATCTGCGTGGCGAGATCTTTTTGCCCTTGCAGCAGGGAAGTGACGTCGCGCTGGAGGTCAATGATTTCCCTTGCGACAGCTTCGACCGGGCGCGGGCCGATGAGGCTTCCGCAGACGGCACCGGCAAAAACGGCGGCGCTAAAGATGGCAATGTTACGTATACGCATTACACCCTCCTAGGGGTCCAAGGATCCACTTCCAAAAACAGGCCCGGAAAATAGAGTCTGTGCGGAAGCAACAAAATCATTTCCTCAGGGGCTAAAGCCCGCTTGTTGTTCTTGACCTTAAAGTCGGACCCTGCCTGCGGCAGACAGGCTAAAGGTCCGAGCCACAATTACCACACACACTGGAAATAGTTTGCACTCTAATTAAGAAGGCCGCAAGCAGGCAAGAGTTTGCCCGGCCGTTGCGGCCTTCCTGGTTAAGAATCAGTTATCGCCTGAGCAGATCGCCGTCAAGCTCCTCAATTGGCTTTGACGAAATGGCCGCGGCGGTTCTGCTGCCAACAGGTTTCGTTGTGTTCCATGCAGAAGGGCTTCTCCTTGCCGAAGCTGACGGTGGTCATGCGGTCGGCAGGAACGCCGAGCGACACGAGATATTGTTTGACGGCGCTGGCGCGGCGATCGCCAAGGCCCAGGTTATATTCGGTCGAGCCGCGTTCGTCGCAGTGGCCTTCGATGGTCACTTTTATCGATGGATTTGCTTTGAGGTAGTCCGCAGTCTGAGCGAGCGCTTGTTGACCGTCAGGGCGGATGTCCGCCTTGTCGTAATCAAAATAAGCATCATGGACTCCTTGCTCGAAGGGAATGGGAGCGGGAGCCGGCGCCGGAGGAGGTGGAGGAGCGCTCACGGAAACCGCGGCGGTAGCAGTGGCCGAGCCACCGGGACCGGTAGCGGTAATAGTGTAGGTAGTGGAATCCGTTGGAGACACCTTCGTGGAGCCTTGGGCGGTCACGGTGCCGACGCCCGGATCAATGGAAAGTTGCGTGGCGTCGGTGGAATTCCATGTCAGCGTCGAAGACTCGCCTTTGTTAATGGAAGTCGGATTGGCCTGCAACGTCACCGTGGGACGAGCGGGCGCAGGCGCCGGCGGTGGCGGCGGTGGCGGTGGTGTCACTTTCTTTTGGCAACCGGAAACAAAAACAGCAGCGCCGAACAACGCGAGCAGCCCAGCGCGATAGAAAGAACCTGAAGCCAATGTCATTCAATTCCTCCTAAAACGATTAGTAGAGACCCCGTGTTCGCCCCAACGGACCCACTATCCTAACACCAGCAAGCTGGGTTTGGGCAATGTATCGTAACACGATATATTATAGACAGACGGAAAACGCAAGCGAACTAACAACGACAACCAAAATTTCCAGGAGAGCAATACCTGCCAACTCCGGGCCCAGTCATGAGATGCAGGCGCGGGTCCTGTGGTTCCACGCCGAGACTGCACGAGCTGTTGAAAAAACTGAGCAACACTCGCGTCGAGCCGTGTACCGCTGCAATCCGGCCATGATTCCTCGTCGCCCCGTAGAACCATTCGGGGCGCAAACGGCGCGCTTTGCCTCCTTGCGCCTGCCTGCCACAGGCAGGGTAGGCAGGCTCCTCGGAATGAAACGCACCAGCTTCTTGCACTAACTCTGCTAGTGGGTTGACCAGTTGGGTGATTCGTTGTGGCCGCTCATGGTTAATTGGTGCGCCTGAGAGCCGTCGGCGAGCATGGTCCAAATCTGGCGCTCGCCGGCGCGAGTGGATTCAAAAACAAGATGGCGGCCATCGGGCGCCCAACTGGGACGTTCGTTGCGCCCTTGATCGCGGGTCAATTCGAGAATCTGCATGGAAGTGGGATCGATGATGTACAGGTCATAGTTATCATTTGGGCGGCGCCAACTGAAGGCTAGCAACTGGCCGTTGGGCGACCAGGCTGGGTCGATGACGTAGCCTTTGTCGGGCATGTCGACTTTCGTCACGCCGGTACCGTCGGAATTCATCAGGTAGAGCTGAGGAGTGCCGCCGCGGTCACTGACGAAAGCGACAGTTTGGCCGGTCTTGGGATTCCAGGCAGGAGACATGTTGGCGCCGTTGGAATGCGTGAGGCGCTTCGGGTGAAGGCAGTTGACGTCGCAGACGTAGAGTTCATTGTTCCCTTGCATGGAAGAGGAGAAAATAATCTGCGAGCCGTCGGGCGACCACGCAGGGGTGATGTTGGTCCCGGGAAACCGCGGGAAGGCAATGACCTTGCCGGTATCCATGGAATACATGCAGATTTGCGCGCTGACGAGGCCCCTGTAAGGCGCATAGCAAGTGAACGCAATGCGGGAAGCGTCGGGCGACCAGCGGGGTGTAAGGGCAATCGAATGAAGGTTAGTGAGCTGGTGCTGATTGGAACCATCGTAGTCCATGACCCAGATTTCCTTGTTCCCGTTGCCAGTGGCGCGAACAAAAGCGATTTGCGTGGAGGCGACGCTGGGCAGGCCGCCGGTAAGTTTGCTGATGATTTCATCAGCAAACTCGTGGGCGTACTTGCGGACTTGCGCGTCAGTGGGCCCCCCGCGATAGACTTTGCCGATGACGGGCGGAGAAGAGGGATTGCGCACATCAAAGAGCCAGGCCTGGATGGTGACTTCGGAAGTGGACTCGGTCAAGTTGCCAAAGCCCACATAGTTGGCGTTGATCGGCAGTGCGATCCAAGCCGGGGCCTTTAGCTCCGCGGGAGCGGTGGGCGCCTGAGTTGGATAGAAGCTCGGGCTGGCGAGTTCGAGGATGCCACTGAATTCCAGGTCATCGCGGACGACTTTGGTGAACAGAGAAGCGTGAGATTTGGCGAGGTCGGAGCGCGGGCCAAGGTCGGCGATGGCTATACGAATCTTCGTTTGGCCAAGCCCCGTGGCAATGCGAATGCGGTCTTGGGCCATAACGGAACGGCAGCTCAAGAGAATGACCGCGACGAAAAACAACTGTCCCAAACATCTCACAGATTTCAGCAAGTTTCCCCCTTTGGTTACTGAAAATCACGCCCTTCGAGCAGCGCAAGTTTATTACTGCGTCAAAGAAAGATCGAAGTCGAACGTCACGTCGACATACTTTCCCATGTAGTCGTTGGGCAGGGGCCGGAAGGCGTCAATACTTTGCAGCGCTCGCATGGCGGAATAATCCATGGAGGAATTGTCGCTGCTTTGAACTACGCGAATGTTGGAAATGGAGCCATTCGCGTTGATTCTGAAACTCATTACCGTGTGGGCTCGGTGAGCCGCGCGTGTAGCCGGGTCAATGGTGGTCTGATCCCAAGATTGCTCCACCCGGCTTCGAACAGCATCAACATACCAGGGATACCGGCCGGCGAAATCGCCGCCTCCTTGGCCAATAGCGGCCACCCCCTGAGAAGAGGCTCCTGGAGTCTGAGAGTATCCCGTTGGAAGGTTGGGGTTGCCACCATGGCCGGGGATAGCATTGTCCGGCTCCGGCGCTTTGTTTTCCAGCGTGCGAGATTTGCGGGAAGGCGGGAGGGGCTTTTCTTTTTCAAACTTGGGAATCTTCGTGGCATCGGTCTTCGGCTCGGGTGGGGGAGGCTTCAGCTCTTCCTTGTGAAGGCTCTTGGTGGGATCAACGACTTTGCTTTCGGTGACCATTTCTTCTTTAGGCATGGGGAGGCCGGCAGAGCTGACGAGACTCACTTTCGTGCCCGCTGATTTGCTGCCCACGCCACCCCACAATTCACCTTTGCGCTCAAAATAAGAACCACTCAACAGCGCAGCGGTCAGCAAAACATGGAAAATGACCGAACGGAAAAAATATTTCTTGAGCGAGAGATCATTCGGAATGGCGAGAGCGGTGGCCATACCTGTATTTTACTTCGACCGCGCACGTTCCGTCAGGGGTTCCGTAACGATGCTAATGTTGTTGATACCGGAAATGCGCAGGGTGTCGACGACGGAGGCAAAAATGCCGAACGGGACCTTTTCGTCGCAGCGCAGGAAAACGCTGCGCTGAGTATTCTTCAATTGCGCGTGAACCTTCGCGCCCAGGTCATGGATATTGACGGGATCGTTGCCGAGGTAAACGCGCTGGCTTTTATCAATGCTGACGACAATGCGATCCTGGCTAATGTCTTTGACGGTTTTGGTCTTGGGGACGTCGATGTCGATGCCGGATTGCAGGATGGGGGCGGTGATCATGAAGATGATGAGCAAAACCAAGACCACGTCCACAAACGGGACCATGTTGATTTCGGACAGCGAAGTTTGTGTGCCTTTGGAAAGTTGCATCGTCTTGTAACTCGATTGCAGCGGCCGGCGGGAGCCGCAAAATTCAGTTAAAAGCCTTCTCGACTTGGGCGGTGACTTCCATGGCGAAATTGTCCAAACGCTGGGCCAGGTCGCGAATGTTCTGCAAGAATTGATTATAGAAGATAACCGCGGGGATGGCGGTGGCCAAGCCTGCGGCGGTAGTGATCAGAGCCTCCGCGATGCCGGGCGCGACAGCGCGAAGGCTGGCGGCACCCGCGCTGCCGAGACCCGCGAATGCGTCAATAATTCCCCAAACCGTGCCGAAGAGGCCGATGAACGGCGTCACGGAACCGGTCGTGGCAAGCCAAGACATGCCTTTTTCGACGCGGCGCACTTCATCGGCAGAAGCAAGCTGCATGCTGACCGTGACGGCCGACAAGCTTTTCAGTTTAGGTGGATGCGGATTCGGGGCAATGCCGCCGACCTGGGCCTGCAGTTCGCGATAGCCAGCCGCATAAACATTAGCGAACGGGGAACTTGAGGCTGTCAGCGCTTGGGGATTGGCAACGCCGCGCGTGGCGCGGAAAATGTGCAGAAATTGGGCGCTTTGCCGGCGGATGCGGCCAAACATGCCCATTTTTTGAAAAATCATGGCCCACGAAACGAGGGAAAAGAGAAGAAGAATCGCAAGAACAACGCGCGCAACCAACCCGGTCTGCATGAGAATGTCAGTAAGATCGGTCGCTAAAATCGTATTGAACAGAAGAATGGTGTGCCCCTCAGCGAAAGTGAATTTTTTTCTGGGCGTATGAAACGTAGCATACGACCCCAACACCCGCAACCCATAGGATGCACGAGTTTGTGATTTTGCTGCTTAAGAGGAAACAGTGGGTGACTAGTGATTCGTGACTAGTGACTCGTGCTCCAGCGCTTGTGATCGACGCGTGCTAAGCATGCGACAGCGGCCTCGGCAGGAACCGAGCTAGCGCGCCTCATAAACGACGAGAAGAGAAGCGGGCGCGCCGTTATCCTCTTGGAGCGGGGCGTATACGCGATGAGTTTCGAGGTCAATAGCCAAGCTGTGAACGGTCCTTTGCGCCGGCACGTCGGCAAGTTTGTGGAAATGATCCGGGTCGTCCATCTGAATCACGGAAATTGCTCCGCTGTAACACGCAACGTAGATGCGACGAAGGCCGGGATCGTATTTCACCACATCGCCTCCGCCGGGAATCGGAAAGGTCTGGATGACTTCGTGCTTATCGAGATCGAAGACCGCTAGAAGATCATTTTCCTCACAAACGAGAAAAGCACGGTGGCGCTCGGGATCGAGCGCCATGCCATGGTTGCCCTTGCAACGGCCGACCGGATATTGCGCGACGACGCGATCGTCCTTTGGATCGATGACGGCGAAACGATTGATATCCTGCAAATTCACATAAAGCAGTTTGGCGACGGAGTCGTACTGGGGCATGCCCGTTTCGCTGTCGAAATGCAGAGTGTTAATGATGGTGTCCGTGCGCGTGTCGACCACAGCTTCGGCTTTGCCGCGTTCGTCGGAAACGTACAATTTGTGAAAAGGCGCCGCGTATGTGCTGCCGTCGGGTTTGGCTTCGGTCTTGAGTTTCTTGACGACTTTCTTTTGTGCGATGTCGATAACACCGATAGTGTTGTCACCGGAATTGGAGGTGTAGACCTTTTTCTCGTCGGGGACGTACTCGACGCCTTCCACGCCGGGAGTGTCAATGATTGTGGCGGCGACTTGATTCGTGCGCGTATCGACGAAATAAGTTTGATTGCCGTACATGTGCGCCACAACGACGAAGTGGTCGTCAGGATCGGTGGTCACATAATCGAACCGTTTGCCGTTGGGCCC
>JAWOLO010000106.1:0-2675 GCA_033853375.1 Terriglobia bacterium | reverse complement strand
TGCGGTTAGCCGCTGGTTGCGCGAGGGCCGGCTCCTGGTGCTGATAGCAGAGGATGGCATCCGAGAGGGTATGCAGTCCCTTACCGAGCTTGTGAACCGGAGTGCCACGAAGGCATTTTCATTTGGTCTACTCGAGGTTGCCCTCTACCGTTTTGGAAGGAATCGATTGGCCATACAGCTACGCCTTCTCACGAAATCTGAAGTCGTCACCCGGCAAGTGGTGATAGTGACATCGAAGGGTGAGGACAACGCCATCAGGATCAACGACGATGCAGAGGACGACGATGCAGAAACGACAAACGCGCTTGGCTCGCGCGGACGCTGAATGCCTTCGTGAATGTCCTACGGCCGCGTTTGAGAAAATGGTGCGAGGAGACCCGCAGCTCATGAGGTGCACCCAATGTACTCGAAAAACCAATTCATTTAGTGTTCCGGCGCCCTAACCTTGAGCGGCGACCCTTGCGCAGAAAAGCAACCGCACCACACAAAGCCAGTAAGTTGAAGGGCAAACTCGCGAGCGTGTAGTGTCCGCACGCCATCGTCAGCGTCCGCACGCAGACATGCAAGGCTTTGAGCGCATCGCAATAGCGCGCGGTTATGTTTGGCAAGATTACTTCATCGCGCGCGCCCGCAATCAACATGAGTGGAATGTGCCGAGCTGCGAGCCGCTCGACATGCGCGTCCGGACTAATGATTCGCCAGGCCGCCCTTAGCTCATCGAGCGAAATTTTGCCTTCGAGCGCAGCACGGATATGACGCGTAGCTTGTCCAGTCCAGACTGCCTCCGCAAAGTCACCTCCAGTCAACGCGAGAACTGCTGCGTCAACGCTGGCGTCGTGTGCCGCGACAAGGGAAGCGATACAAGAACCGAGACTAACGCCAATAACCGCGATGAAGCGAAATCCCTGGTCACGGAGCCAAGCGGTTATTTGCATGGTCTCGGCAACAGATTGGCGGATGGCCTGGATCGTTTGGCCCAGATTGGCACTAATGAAGAGATTTGCCGTTCGCGAAGCGGGTACTCCGCGTTCGCCATGGTGCGGCAAGGTCAAACACAGCGTCCGAAAGCCGAACAATGATAAGGCTCGGCAAATTCCATCGTACGCGCGAGGGCTGGCGTTCCAATGCGGAATCACGAGGATCGCCGACGTGGTCCATTGGAGACCGAATTGGCGCGCATGGAGGCGCTCGGGGGAGAACGGATGAATCCGAAGCAACGAGGTGAACTCGATGTTGGGGCCACCGATGTGAGCGGCAGCGATATCTCGTTCTGTCGACGCACGGAAAAAAGCATCGCTCCTATCGAGGGCCATTGATACCACTCGGATCAAGTTCTCTAGATTGTCCGCTATGTTTGGCTCATCCATGATCTGCAAAAGAGATGTCGAGAATGGTTCGGTTGCCTTGAATTCCTCGTCAAGTCGTGCGAGCTGTTCTTCGCGTTCGCGAATGAGCTTGTCCAGAAGACGCAGAGTCACGCTGGGGGGCCTCTCTCTGTTTCATTCGCCGCTTATCAGAAGGATCCGAAGAGCCCGCCCTTCATTTCCACATGCTTCTGATATATTTCACAACGAACTGCAATATTGCATACAGAATGTTTTCCACGAACAATAATCCAAATCAGACCGTATCACGCTCAGTCCAACGTTCGATGCGATGACCGGCCCTCCACCTAGAGTAGTGCGGCGCCCAGCAGCGGGGCGAGCGTTGGGGCGGGCGGCGGCATCTGAACCCGATGCGCGCCAGATCGAACCGTAGATCACGGGTTCGCCAAGCTCTGTGAAAGCCGCCTTATTCGCGTTAAAAACACCTGGACGATTGCGTAGAGGACTGCGGCCACCAAAAGCACTCCAATACCGAGAAATGCCATGCCGATCAACGGGAAAAGTATGAGCAGGCTCAGGTTAATCGGATTTGTCAACACCGTTTCCGTAAATCGCATTTTCTGCACCTTGTCGATTTCAGCCTTGGAGAAATCCGGAAGGTTGACCGAGCGTCTCCAGGGCTCATCGTTGACCTTCGCTAGGAAATAGTCTTTTGCGTTGAAAAACGCGATATACAATATGTATGTCACGCCGATAAGGCAAAGTAAAGAGAAGCCTGTCAGCGCCAGGGCAGCCCAACTAGAGTTGTCGATTTTATCTGCGAGTTCTGGTATTAGCCCGAAGGATTTTCCAAGATCAAGTTTCAGCAACTTGTTTGCTACGGGCCCCGCCACCGCAAGCGCCCAATCTTGAATCAGAAATGCCGTGATGTCCGTGGCGTTCGTCGGGAGATAAACTGCCTGCAGGCGTACCAAGAATGCCTCATACACGCCAAGGAGTATCGCCCAGTAAACGTTGCGATAGAAACCAGAGAGTCCTTCCAGAAACTCCGGTTTGAACACGATCCGGAATTTGTCTGACCTGGTGGAGATCTGATGAAGGAAGAAAGCGAAGGTCAGGCTATACGACAGGCCCAATAGATAGGAGAAAAGCACTATGCCGTGGTAGATGTATGCCAGAATGGAAAAACCAAATATTAGCCATCGATCCTCAAGTTGTTTCTTGTATAGAATCCCTGTCGACCAATCGATAGGTCGGGAGGGGTCTAGTTCGCCGTGCAATAGTGCTCTGCCGGAGGACATCCACCAGTCAGAGGTATCGTAAAAGACAACAGCGACCAATAACAACGCA
>JAWOLO010000105.1:0-7771 GCA_033853375.1 Terriglobia bacterium | reverse complement strand
GCCATTGTGATGTACAAATCCAAATCGCCGTCATGGTCGTAATCCACAAACGTCACGCCCACGCATCCTTTTTCCCTGCGGATTCCCACTTTGTTCGTTACGTCTTCAAATTCCCCTTCACCCTTGTTGTGCAGCAGCCGCACTCCATCGCTCAGGCACACGGCGAGGTCCGTCTTGCCGTCATTATCAAAATCGCCCGCCGCGCAGCCGAACCCGCTGCCCGCAAGATGAATGCCCGCCGCCTGCGTGACATCTTCAAATCGCCCATAGCCCAAATTGCGCAGCAAATGGCTCGTTCCATCGGCCGCTCCGCTTACGAGAAAAAGATCCGGCTTGCCATCGCCGTCAAAATCGAAAAAGCACGCGCCTGTGCTTGCTTTAACGGCCACGGGGTTTGCGGCGCCGCCTTTCGAAACAAACGCATTCGTCTCCACCACGAAATGCACCGGAATCGCCGCCGGCACCTCCATCGCCGTGTTCAACGGAAGTTCCGCCGTCGAGAATTTCCCCTGATCCCCATAGCCCGCGCCAAATGGCGTCCCCAAATGTTCCGCCGTGATTTTTTGAAATCGCGCGAGATGTTCCCGAGCCGCGTTCGAATCGCCCTTGCGCTGCAGCGCCCGCGCCAATCCGAACTCCGCCGATGCATGCACCGGATTCAGCGCGAGGCCTTTCTGAAACGCCGCAATCGCGTCGTCATATTTTTGGATTTGCGTGCTCAGGTAGCCGATGAAGTAATACGCGTCCGCTTCATTCGGCGTGATTTCCGTCACGCGCCGGAAAGCGGCAATTCCGTTTTCCGGCTCGCCAGTGTCTTTGTACGCGAGTCCGAGGTTGTACCACGCATATGGATCGTTTGGCAGTTGCTCAGTCGCTTCCGTGAGCGCCGCGCGCGCCGCATCCAATTTTTGCTGCCCAAGCAGCGCCACCCCCAAGTTCAATCGCGCTACGGCAAACTTCGGGTCTGCCTCCAACGCCTTCTCGAAGTATTTTTGCCCGTCAGCGGGGCGCTGCTGGTTCATATACGCGACACCCAGCGTGTTGAAGCGGTACGCATCGGCGGCGCTGACTTTCCCTGCCGGCTTTTTCGCGGCTGCCGTCTTGTCTTGTCCGGCGCGAGCAAGCATGTGTATCCCAAACGCTGCGCAAAAAAGCATCAGCACGCCAGCGCCGGCCAAAACGCTACGCCGCATCATCAAGTGCATGAGGATTTTTCGTCCTATCCGCGCAGAACGCCGCGACCACGCGCACTTCATCCAGCCCCACCAGAAACTCTGAAATTTTCCCGGCTGGCCCCACCAAGGTCAACTTATTTTATCGTTGCCTCATCTCACGCATCGCTTCGCGCTTGACCCGCATCTCATCCTGCGCATACTCTCGCATCCTTCTTATGAGCGACGCCTTCCCTTTCCCAAACATTGCGGAGACCACCGCAAACATCCGCGCCAAAAAACTTTCTCCCGTGGAAATCGTCGAATCTCACCTGCGCCGCATTGCCTCACTGCAACCAAAACTGAATGCTTTCGTCCATTTGGACGCAGACGCCGCCCGCGCACAAGCCCGCGCCGCAGAAATTGCCGTTTCGCAAGGGCAGCAACTCGGCCCGCTTCACGGCGTCCCGCTCACGATCAAAAGTTGCATCGACGTTGCCTGCTGGCCTTGTTCCGCAGGCTCTCTTCTTCGCAAAGACAACATCGCGGAAGCCGACGCTCCTCTTGTCGCTCGGCTGAAATCCGCGCGCGCCGTCCTTCTCGGTAACACCAACACGCCCGAATTTCTGATGGCTTACGAGACCAACAATCTTCTCACCGGAAAAACCAGGAATCCCTGGAACCTCGAATACTCTTCAGGCGGTTCCAGTGGCGGCGAAGCCGCTGCCATCGCCGCAGGCTGTTCGATGGGCGGTGTCGGCAGCGATGGTGGCGGCTCCATTCGTGTGCCGGCACATTTCTGTGGCATTTGCGGGCTGAAGCCCACGCCCGGCCGCATTCCCGCTACCGGTCATTTCCCCTCGGGAGCAGGCGCATTGGGCTGGATCGGCGTCGTCGGCCCCATGGCGCGGACGATCGCGGATGTACGCACGCTCTTCGAGGTCCTGGCCGGCCCGGACGCAGGTGACGCGCACTCCGCGCCCCTCCCGCTTCGAACTTACTCAGAAATAGATTTGCGCGCGACACGCATCGGAATCTTGCAAAGTTCGGCGCTCGGCAACGCTACGCTCGAAACGCGCGCCGCCGTCGATCACGCCGCAAAACTCCTCAGCAACAACGGCTTCGTCGTCGAACCATTGGAATTGCACGGCCTCGACCGTGCTCTCGAGCTCTGGTGGTTCTTCTTCGGCGCGGTTATCGCGCACCTGCTTAACGCGAGTCTCGCCGGCCACGAATCCCAACTCAGTCCCATGCTGCGCGAATATCTTTCAGCTGCAACTTCGCCAGAACCAGTCTCACTCGATCAATTCATTCAAGCTTGCGTCGAACGCGATCTTCTCCGCGAAAAAATTCTCCGCCAGTTGGACAAGACGCCCATACTACTCTCGCCAGTTTCCTCCGCTCCCGCCTTTCGTCACGGCGAAGGCAACTACAAGCCCGGCACAGGCTACCTCGACACCATGCGTTACTCACAATGGCTGAACTTAACCGGCTTCCCCGGCGCCTCCGTTCCGATTAGTCTTTCGAACAATGGCCTTCCCATCGGCGTGCAAATCATCGGTAGGCCTTTTGAAGAGGAACTCGTCCTTGCCGTCGCCGAAGCTCTCGAGCAATCCCGCGGCCCGTGGCAGGCGCCTCCCTTGCCATGAGATTGAACGGATCCCCCCTGGTCCCAAATCTCAACTTATTGGGGCTGTTTCGTTAGCTCCGGGTTCGGAACCGGCTCCTGTTCCATAGCACCGCGTTCTTTGTTCAATTGCGCATCAATCGATTTTTGCGCCGCCGCAAACTCCGCTTGCGCTTCTTTTTCCCGCCCCAACTGCGTGAGAATTCTCCCGCGCAAAAAGTGACCGCCGTGGATTTCCGGGGATAGCCGTAAAGCCGCATCGGCCATCTTGAGCGCTTCCGGCAGTTTTTTCTGTTTCTGATAAAGCTTGGCCAATCCGAGGTATGCCCCGTCACTTTTCGGATTTCTTTTCAGCGCTTCACGAAACTCCTTTTCGGCTTCCTGGTCTCTTTGCATCCGCGAGTAAAGCACCCCTAGCTGTTCGTAGTCGTCCGCCAGGTCGGGCTCCAGTTCGATGTCTTTTCGAAACTCCGCCTCCGCCCGATCATGCTGGCCAAGGCGCATGTACGTGATGCCCAAATCCAAGTGCAACAGCGGTAGGTTGGGATTGATCGCTGCCGCCAGCTCCAATTCTGCCTTTGCTTCGGCCACTTCGTAGCGGTTGAGAAACGCCTTCCCTAAAATCAAGTGGTATTCCGCGGTTTGGCCGCCGACCGCGATCATTTGCTTTAGTACTTTTTGGTCGAGCTCTTTCTGACCGGACTCCACTGCCGCAATATCCAACAGATAGAGAAACGGCACATCATTCGACTTTGCGTCCCACAAAGGCTGCAACACCTTGACCGCATCTGCATAACGTTTCGAAAGGACCTCGCAAAGTCCCAAAAGGTGCCGCGCCTGCTCCGAGTCCGGCTGCTCGCGAAGAACAGACGCCAGCGGCGCAATCGCGGCGGCATAATTTCCGCGCCGGTACTCTACGAGCCCGATGTTCAGCCGGATCCCCGCCATCTTCGGGTCCAGCGTTTCCGCTTTTCGCAGAAGCGTGATCGCGCGGTCCCACTCTTTGCGCCGCATGGCGACGACCGCGAGATTCGAATACGCCGCCCCGGATCGCGGGTCAACCGCAATCACTTTGCGAAACGCGGCTTCCGCGGCGTCGAGGTCTCCATCCCTCAGAGCTGCGTGCCCTTCCGCGAACCACTTTTCAGGATTTTCTTGTGTCTGCGATGGCCCTTGTCGTGGCGGGTCTTTAGACCCGCTGCTTTGCATCGTTCCCCAACCAACGGAGGAAAAGCCGCCTAGCATCAGGATCCAGGCGCCCGCATAAGCTGTAAGTGTTCTCCGGTTCATCAGCATGTAGTCTCCGGCAGGCCTGTGGAAATTACAAGAACGGCCACTCCTTTGGCTCGGCTCGATAGCCAGGTCTGTTCGCCGCCACGCTCCCTGTGCTATAGGGCATTTATTTCTGAAATTCCCTCTTGACACAAACGGCCAACCGCAGTATTAACTCGTTTTAATAAGCAGCTCCGGTGCAGTTTTAGGAAGGTCGAGTGGTGGGGGCTGTCTCGGTGAGGGGCTATCCTCGAACGACGGTAGTCGCACAAGGCTCATTAGCCTCCCGAATTGTGTCCTCAGTTTCCATCCGTTTTTGTCGTCACCCCATTTCCATTTTCTTTGGAGGTTTTACCGTGACGGAAAATAGTCGTTTGCATCAACGAAACAAACTCCGGAACGTCGTGCGCTTGGCGCTCGGTGTTTTCCTGATTGCCCTAACTCTTCCTTTCGCCGCGCTCGCTCAGGACACCGGTTACATCAGCGGCACAGTCGTTGACAAATCCGGCGCCGCGGTAGTTGGCGCCGAAGTCGTCCTCACCAACGCCGCGGGCAGTTTGACGCGCAACACCACTACGAACACAGACGGCGTGTATGTTATCGCCGGTCTACCCGGCGATACTTACGATCTAACCGTCACAGCTAAGGGATTCCAAAGATATCAAGCTAAAGGCGTAAAGCTCGACGTCGCCCAAAAGACTCGCATCGACGTGACGTTGACGGTCGGTGCTGTCACCGAAACGGTCGAAGTCACTGGGGAAAGCGTTGCCCAGGTGGAAACCACTTCTTCCGACCTTACCAGCACCATCACCGGCAAGCAAATCGACAATCTCGTGCTCAACGGCCGCAATTTCACGCAACTCGTCAATTTGGCGCCAGGCGTGGTCAGCCAGACCGGTCAAGACGACGCGAAGGTTGGCGTCTACGGCAACGTGGCCTACAGCATGAATGGCGGCCGCACCGAATATAACAACTGGGAGCTGGATGGCGGCGACAACATGGACAACGGCAGCAATTCCACGCTGAACGTTTATCCCAACCCCGAGGCCATCGCTGAATTCAAAGTGCTCACTTCCAATTACGGGGCGCAATATGGCCGCAACGGCTCCGGCACGGTTGAGGTCGAAACCAAGTCCGGGGGCAGCTCCTTCCACGGCAGCGCCTTCGAGTATCTCCGCAACGAGTTCTTTAATGCCAAATCTTGGGAAGAAGGAGCCGATCCTACTGCCAAAAAGGCCCCTTACAAGAAACATGATTTCGGCTATACCATCGGCGGGCCGATTTATATTCCAAACCACTACAACACCGACAAGAAAAAAACCTTTTTCTTCTTTTCCGAGGAGTGGCGCAGGGAGAAAAACCCTCACACCACAGGCCTTGTGAACGTCCCATCCGATGCCGAGCGCGCTGGAAACTTTAGCGACCTTTGTCCCGCCGCTGGAACGCTTTTCATCCGGTCGAACGACGGCAGTGTTCCCGGCAGCACCGCTACCTTCCCTGACTGCCCTGGCACAAAAGCTGTTAATCAGTTCAATGGAACAAACCAGGAATTCAATACCTTCCCGAACAATCAAGTAAACATCGACCCTGTTGGCCAGGCGTTGCTTGCGCTTATTCCTAAAGCAAGCCCTGGGTTAAGCAACAACGGCTTCCCGGCCGTTTTGCAGACTGTTTCTCTCCCGGAGACCTGGCGGGAAGAGCTGATTCGAATCGATCACAACATTACTGACAACTATCGCCTGACATTCCGTTACATCCACGATTCGTGGCAGACGCAGACCGAGAATCCTCTGTGGGGCAATGGTTCCAGCTTTGAAGACATCAATACAAACTTCGTCGGTCCAGGAACGAGCTTCGTTGCCCGTCTGAACGCAAATATCACGCCCACATTGCTCAATGAATTTGTCGCCAGCTATACGGCGGACCACATCTTTCTAACCGCTCTTCACAACCCTCCGCTTCCTTCTCCTTTCCCGATGGGCGTTCTTTTCAACAACGGTCAGGGCGGAAAGCTCCCGGCAATTTCGTTGGGGAACAACGTTGCCTATGGAGGTGGGTTTACTGCGGACACCGGCTACTTCCCGTGGAATAACGCCAACCCTGTCTACACCTATCGCGACAACATGACAAAGATTATCGGGACGCACACCATGCAGTTTGGCGTTTACATGGCGTTTGCGCAAAAGAACGAGCAGAACTCTCCGTACATTCAAGGCATTCTCACTTTCGATTCCAGCAATACTTCAATTCCGAGTACGGGCAACGGGTTCGCGGATCTTCTCGTAGGGAAGGTTGCTCAGTTCTCCCAAGTCAATCTCCAAGCCAAGTACTACAACCGCTATCGCATCGTGGAACCTTACTTCCAAGATGATTGGCGCATGACTCCGAGATTTACTCTGAACCTCGGCCTGCGCCTCAGCCTCTATGGTACTTATCGCGAACGCTATAGGCACGCCTTCAATTTCGAACCTACTGCTTTCACTTCCGGTGGTTCGCCCGCGATTAACGATGGTTCACTTCCCCCGTTCCAAGAGGGAGCGTTTATCGCTGGCCCCGGCAATCCCTTCAACGGCGTCATTCAATGTGGAGGTCCCGGCGGGACCACATTCATTCCTAGCTTGGTGCTTAACTCCTTCTCTGGCGCTACGATCGGCCCCTCCTCGAGCCCGGGTTGCCTGAAAGGGCATCTGTTCAATCCTGCGCCGCGAATTGGTTTTGCCTGGGATCCCAAGGGCAATGGCAAAATGGCTATTCGCGGCGGTTATGGTGTGTTCTTCGAGCACACCAACGGCAATGAGGCGAACTCGGAGTCGCTCGAGGGTTCCGCCCCCTATTCACTCAACGCCTCGCAGTTTAACGCTCCCAGCTATAGCAGCATTGGCGGCGGCGGCTTGCTGTTCCCGCTGTCGGTCAACTCTATTCCCAGCAAGGCCATCTGGCCGTACGTGCAGCAATTTCACCTTGACGTTGAGAAAGAATTTCCAAGTCATTTTGTGTCAACCATCTCCTACGTTGGGAGCAAGGGTACACACCTTGCGCAGCAGCGCAACCTGAACCAGCTTCTGCCTGTGCCTGCTTCAGCCAATCCATTCGCTGCCGGACAGCCCATTACCTCTGCTGATTGCGACAATTTGTCTGCAAATGGCACGCTCGCTAACGGAACCCCCGTCGGGACACAAGCGGCAACGAATCTCGGCATAGCCTGCGGCAATGACCCCAACCCTTCGCGACCTCTACTTGGGTTCGGCAATATTACCGGTCTGGAAGACCAGGCAAACTCCATTTACCACGCATTGCAGGCTACCGTGCGTCGCACTGTGGGTGATCTCACGATGAGCCTTGCCTACACTTACAGCCACTCCATTGACAACTCCTCCGACCGGTTCGATGGGGCATTCGTGAACTCCTATGACCTGGCCGCGAACCGCGGTAACTCCGATTTCGACATGCGTCATAACCTGGCGATCAGCTATGTTTATGCCCTGCCTTTCTACAAAGGATCAGGCCTCGCGCACAACGTGCTTGGCGGATGGCAAATCTCCGGCATCACCGTTGCGCAAACCGGCACCCATTTCAGCGTCACGAATGGCACCGATTTCGGCGACTCCGCAGGCGTGGCCAACGGCGTCGGCACCGGCTCTCGTCCGGATCTTGTCGGTACGCCTACTGGCTCGCCGCAGGTCAACGTACCCGGCATCCGCGGCCCGCTGCTTTATAATCC